>CAXMSM010000140.1:0-12543 GCA_964195655.1 uncultured Gammaproteobacteria bacterium
GTAGCCGTCCTCCGGGGACTTGGGTGGCTCGACCGCCGTGGTGCCCTCGTAGAGTCCGGGGTAATACTGATTGGCCTCACCGCCGACGAAGCCATAGAAATACTCAAAGCCCGACCCGGTCGGCCACTGATGGAACGGACCAACCGGCGACACCTCCCACAGCGGCACCTCATGGCACTTACCGAACTGCGCGGTTGAATACCCGTTGAGTTTTAATGTTTCCGCGACCGGGGCCTTCTCCTTCGGGCGGATACTGTTGTTGCCCGGAGCCGATGTCGCCATCTCGGTGATCGCACCCATGCCTACCGAGTGGTGGTTGCGCCCGGTCAGCAGCGCCTGCCGGGTAGGGGAGCACAACGCGGTGGTGTGAAATCGGTTGAGCTTGAGTCCATCTGCGGCCAAGCGTTCGATCGCGGGGGTATTGCACGGACCGCCGAACGCCGATGACGCGCCGAACCCGACGTCGTCGATGAGCACGATGAGCACGTTGGGGGCACCATCGGGCGGCCGCAACTCCTTGATCGGCGGGTAACTGGTGTTGGGGTCCTTGGCGTCGTAGGTGGTCAGCCCGACATGTTTGGGGTCGGGGATGGGTAGTTGTTCGCGGGCCAAGTGTGGTTCTGCAGCGTTGGGTGGGTTCGACATAGGTATTTGCGCCTTTCAGTTCACTTTCGGGCCATGGCGATTCGCGCCTGGCCCGCTTTCGCATCGTCGTCGTCGTGCAGGGCGTTGCCGGCGATGCTGATGGTCACCGTGGTGATCATGCCGGTGAATGTGAACGGCGATTGGTACATTACCGACACCGGTGAGTCGGGATTACGTCTGATGCTGATGCTGATGCTGATGCCGAGTGCGATCGGCACTGTGACTGCGAAATCGGCTTCCCCGACAACGTTTCCGCCGATGAGCAATTTTGCATGCCCCGGTGTGCCCTTACCTGCGGCGAAGCCGGGCGCTCCGGTCGGTTCGAACCCATAGGGCAGCGAGTGCGCGCCTTCGGAAATGTCGGATTCGGAGGCCACGTGCAGTTCCTGTGCCCCGACGTAGTTGTGGATGTAGTGCGGCTTGCCGTCCTGAACGAACAACACGTACCCGCCGATATTGCTGCCGTGGGACACCAGCACGCCTTCGTCACCAGCCGACAGCTCGACCTCGGCGGTGATGCTGTGCGCGCCCGTTGAGTACTTTGGCCGCGACGTTCTCGGGGACCACCTGGGTGCCCGGATAGTAGGTGTAGACATTGCGCTCGGCACTGATTTGGGGCCGCTCGTCGGCGAACCGGCTGGTTCCCCGGCTGTCGAGCGGGAATACGTTGTATCTGCCGGCCTCGGTGTACCAGAGTGCGATCAACTCGGTCAGTAGGGGCCGTTCCTGTTCGGCGAGATCGGTCGTCTCGGTTGGATCGACGTCGACGTGGTAGAGCTCCCAGCCGGTGGCATCGAGTTCGCGAGGCTTTTCCTGCGTGAGCTCCAGCATGCCGAAGCTGACGCCGGCCTCGGCGAATGATGGGCCGGGGAACGGGCACACCGCACGCCAGCCAGCGTGGTAGATCGCGCGATGGGAGAACATCTCGAAGTACTGGGTGTGGTGTCTCGTGGGTGCATCGGCGTCGTTGAACGTATGGGCCAGGCTCACAGCGTGTCGTCGAGCTTGCCGACCTGTTCCAGGAAGTCCAGCAGGCGCCCGATCTGGTGGTCGGTGTGCTCGAAGAATCCGGCGAACACCTCCATCATTCGCGCGTAGAGCTTGCGCTCGTCGGCGGAGAGTTCGTCCCACTGCTGCACGTCAGGGTCGTGCCGGGACAACGCAGCGTCCTCGGGGACGATGCCCAGTTCCTTCTGCCGCTCCTTCTGCCGCGCGAATACCTTCTTCCGGTAGGCGTCCCACCCATCGTCGAACTGCCCTTTGTACTTGTCGGCCCGCTCCTTGGTGCCTGGTGCGGCGCATCGTTGGCGCCGGTGGCGAAATGCAGGAAGAACGGCTTGTCCGGTGCCACCTGATTGAGGTCGGCGACGAACTCGATTGCCTTATCTGCCATGTCCTCGGTGAGGTGGTAGCCCTCCTCCGGGGTCTTCGGTGGCTCGACCTGGTGGTTGTCGTACGTGAGGTCGGGGTAGTACTGGTGAGTGTCGCCACCGAGGAACCCGTAATAGCGCTCGAATCCGCGGCCCAGCGGCCAGCGGTCGTATGGGCCCGCGGCACTTGCGCTGTGCGGCTCGACCGACAGCCTCGAGGATCCCGCGGCGGGCCGAGCTTCGGCCGAGGAAAGGCTGCCAGTTTGATCGAAGACGACACTTGGGGTGCCAAACCCTGTGGAATGGATAGCGCGATCAGAGCCTGCACCGGGGGTGCGACGGCGAGGCCGAAAGAAACGGGGTACAGGTGAAGCGGCTCAACGGTATGGACGCCATCATGCTGTACAGCGAGACGCCGGAGATTCACATGCACACCCTCAAGATCAGTGTGCTCGATGTGTCGAAGGTCGAAGGCTACGACTTTGACCTGTTCCGCAGCATTGCTCAGGTGCGGTTGCACGCTTTGGCTCCATTGCGCTATCAGTTGGTCGACATCCCGCTGAAATTCCACCACCCGATGTGGGTGCAGAATGCCGAGATCGACCTCGACTATCACCTCCGTAGGGCGCAGGTCGCGGCTCCGGGCGGACGCCGAGAACTTGACCAGCTGATCGGTGAGATCGCCAGCACGCCGCTGGATCGGGATTACCCGCTATGGGAGATGTATGTGGCGGAGGGCTTGGCGGACAATCGCATTGCGATCATCCACAAGGTTCACCACGTACTGGCCGATGGTGTCGCCTCCGCCAACCAACTTGCCATGGCACTGCAGCCGAACCCGCCGGAAGTGGGCGGGCAGCTCGCGCCATCACCGGCCGACTCGAGGACGCAGGTGAACCTGCTCAAGGCTGCCGGGCTCGATCAACTGCGACTGATACGCCGACTACCCCGGCTGATGAACGAGACCGCCACCGGTGTGGCAAGGGTTCGCAGGCGGGCCAAAGAGCGCGGCCTTCATCCTGACCTGGCGCGTAACTTCGCTCCGCCGGAGACGTTCATCAACCATGTGGTCACTCCGGGCCGACGCTTTGCGACCGCCCCGCTGGCGCTGGCCGACGTCAAGCAGACGGCCAAGCAGCTCGGCGTTACCCTCAACGACATCGTTCTCGCGATGGCGGCCGGTGCTCTGCGTCAGCTTCTGCTGCGCTACGACAACAAGGCTGACTCGCCATTGATCGCCGGAGTCCCGGTCAGTTTCAATACCTCCCCCGAGCGGTTGATGGGCAATGAATTCACCTATATGACACCGTCATTGCCCGTCCACATCGAAGACCCGCTCGAGCGGGTCAGGCTCACCGCGATGGCGACCGCGATCGCCAAGGAGGACCACCGCCTACTCGGGCCGACCGTGATACCCAACTGGCTGAGCTATCTGCCGCCAGCCAGCACACCGGGCATCTTTCGCAGGCAGGCACGGCGGGTCGATTCCGCGACTGTGATGAATTTGACCATCTCCAATGTCCCGGGGCCACGGGAACGGGGCTGCATCGAAGGTGCGACGGTCGAAGAGATCTATTCGGTCGGGCCGATCGTCGCCGGCAGCGGGATGAACATCACGGTATGGAGTTATGTCGATCAACTCGCCATCTCGGTGCTCACCGACGACCGCACCCTTACCGACCCGCACGAGGCGACTGATGCGTTGATCGAATCGTTTATCGAGATCCGACGGGCAGCCGGTCTGCCCGTCGACCTCACTCCCGTCGAAACGGCGCTGCCGCTGGCCCACGCCAACTAGCAGTGCAGCCGCCAACTAGCAGTACAGCCGCCAACTAGCAGTACAGCCAGGCAGCACTTAGCCAGAGCCGGGTAATACCTACCTCGTGGTGCTGTTGCGCTGGACGTAACGGCTGCGTGCGACCACTGCGACGACGGCCGCCGCGAAACCGATGAGGAACCAGTCCTCCACGTGCCCGGTGTGGTTGCCGTGCATCATCAGCAGGAGGAAACCCGCCACCAGCAGACCGCCGATTTGCTTGACGCGGGGGTTTTCCTTCGACCAGCCCCACTCCGCGGACGGCACGTCCTCGACGTCGACGTCATTGTGCCGTTCTACCTCGGTGCTTGCCACGGCTGCTCCTCACGATCGGGCGGCTTGGTTGCGGTCATTCTGACACAGGTCTACTACGGGCGGGCGTAGAGCCGCCGGATGGACAGTAGGCTCGCCGAGATGGCAGCGCATGAAGCACCCGGTGTCTTTCACGACAAGGTCGTCTTCATCACCGGGGCGGCCCGAGGGCAAGGGCGGGCACACGCCATCCGGTTCGCCGAGGAGGGCGCCGACATCATTGCCTTCGACCTGTGCGGCCAGCTCGACAGCGTCGCTTACCCGATGGCAACCCCGGAAGATCTCGACGAGACCGTGCGGCTGGTCGAGAAGACTGGCCGCAGGATCGTGGCTGAGCGTGGCGACGTCCGCGACCGGGAGTCGCTGGCCGAGACGGTGGACCACGGTGTCGCGGAGTTCGGACGCATCGACTTTGTGCTCGCCAACGCCGGGATCTTGCCTGCCGTCGGCCAGCGGAGCCACGACATCACTGCCTACAGCGACGCTATCGGTGTGATGCTCAATGGCGTCTACTTCACCATCGAGGCCGCACTGCCCGCGATGCTGGACAACCCGGACGGTGGCGTCATCGTCATCACCAGTTCGGCGGCCGGGTTCAAGTCCGTCAGCACCGGTTTGGACACCATGAGCCATGGCGCGGCCGGATACACCGCTGCCAAGCACGGCGTCATCGGTCTGATGCGATACTTCGCCACCTCCCTTGCGGACAGAAATATCCGGGTCAACTCGGTACATCCCGGCGGTGTCGCCACACCCATGGTGATCAACGAAGCCATGGCCGACTTCGTTTCCGAGCACCCCTCGTTCGGCGAATCACAACGCCCGCTGCTGACGATCCCGATGATGGAGGCCGGCGACGTCAGCGAAACGATGGTCTACCTGTGCGGACCGGGCGGTCGCCACCTCACCGGGGTGGCGCTTCCGCTGGACGCCGGAATCACCCTGAAGTAACTACTCCGTCGAATCGAAGTAGCTGCGGCGTCGAATCACTGAGTCGCGGTGCCACGCCCGCTAGCTGCACAATGGACCGGTGAGGGAATCCGGCGAGAACGAGCAGCGGGACAGGCTGCGGGTACTGATCCTGGGCAGTACGGGATCCATCGGGACCCAGGCCCTTGAGGTTATTGCCGCCAATCCCGAGCGTTTCGAGGTCGTGGGGCTCGCTGCCGGGGGAGGGAACCCTGACTTGCTGGCCCGGCAGCGCAAGCAGACCGGTGTGACGAATATCGCAGTCGCTGACCCCGCCGCCGCCGCCACGATCGGTGACGTCACCTATTCGGGACCGCAGGCAGTCACCCAGCTCGTTGAGGACACCGCCGAGAGGACCGGGGTCGACGTGGTGCTCAACGGGCTGGTGGGCTCTCTGGGGCTCAAGCCCACGCTGGCGGCGCTGGCCACCGGCGCCCGGCTGGCACTGGCCAACAAAGAGTCTTTGGTGGCGGGCGGCCCGCTGGTGCTCAAGGCGGCAGCGCCCGGGCAGATCGTGCCAGTCGACTCCGAGCATTCCGCGCTGGCGCAGTGCTTGCGTGGTGGTACTGCCGATGAGGTAGCCAAGCTGGTCCTGACTGCATCGGGAGGTCCGTTTCGGGGCTGGACCGCTGCGCAGCTCGAGCACGTCACACGTGAACAGGCAGGTGCGCATCCCACCTGGTCAATGGGGCCGATGAACACGCTGAACTCGGCATCTTTGGTCAACAAGGGCCTCGAGCTCATCGAGACGCACCTGCTGTTCGGGATCGATTACGATCGCATCGATGTTGTGGTGCACCCCCAGTCGATCGTGCACTCGATGGTGACGTTCACCGACGGCTCGACCCTGGCCCAGGCCAGCCCGCCGGATATGAAGCTGCCCATCGGGCTAGCTCTCGGCTGGCCGTCCCGGGTCGCCGGAGTCGCGTCGGGATGTGACTTCAGCACGGCCGCAAGCTGGGACTTCGAGCCACTGGACAGTGAAATATTCCCGGCCGTCGATCTGGCTCGCGAAGCCGGTCGGAGGGGCGGATGCTTGACCGCGGTCTATAACGCCGCCAACGAGGAGGCGGCAGAAGCATTCCTGCAGGGCCGTATTCCGTTCCCCGCGATCGTGCGAACCATCTCGCGCGTGCTGCGCGCTGCCGACCAGTGGGCGGCGCAACCAGCTACCGTGGAGGACGTACTCGACGCGCAGGATTGGGCCCGTGACCGGGCTCGGCGTCAGGTCGAGCACGAACCCGCAGGTGACAGCCCGCAGGTAACACTCGGTAGAAGTAGTAGATAGGGACTGGCCAACACATGATGTTCGCGATCGGCATCGTGCTCTTTGCACTCGCCATTCTGCTGTCGGTAGCGCTGCACGAATGCGGCCATATGTGGGTCGCGAGGGCGACCGGCATGAAGGTGCGCCGCTACTTCGTCGGCTTCGGTCCCACCCTGTGGTCCACCTTCAAGCCGAACAAACTGGGGGTGACCCAGTACGGCGTCAAGGCAATCCCGCTGGGCGGTTTCTGTGACATCGCGGGCATGACTGCGGTGGAGGAACTCACTCCCGACGAGCAGCCCTACGCGATGTACAAGCAGAAGACGTGGAAGCGTGTCGCGGTGCTGCTTGCCGGGCCCGCCATGAACTTCGTCATCGGCCTGGTGTTGGTTTACGCGATCGCAGTCATCTGGGGCTTACCCAACCTGCATCCGCCCACCAATGCGATGGTGGGTGAGACATCGTGTGTGAAATCCGAAGTCACGCAAGGCAGTCTGGGCGACTGTATTGCACCGAGCCCGGCCGCGGCGGCGGGTATCCAGGCCGGCGACGCTATCGTCGGGGTCGGTGCCACCTCGGTGGCGACATTCGACGAACTGGTCTCGGCGGTTCGTCAGCTGGACGCGCCGACGACGCTCACGGTGCAGCGTGACGAAAACGGTGTGACGCGTGAGTTCACCACCCTGGTCGGTGTGACACAGAGTCAGCGTTTCGTCGCCGGCGACGGTGGGGCCGCCGAGTCGGTCCCGGCCGATGTCGGCACCATCGGGGTCACAGGTGCCTACTTCGGGCCGACGCAGTACAACCCCCTCTCGGCGGTGCCGGCGACGTTCGCGTTTACCGGCGACCTCGCCGTGGAACTGGGCAAGGCGCTGGCCAAGATCCCGACGAAGGTCGGCGCGCTCATAGACTCCATCGGCGGCGGTGAGCGCGATCCCGAAACGCCTATCAGTGTCGTCGGCGCCAGCATCATCGGCGGCGACACCGTGGATCACGGGCTGTGGGTGGCGTTCTGGTTTTTCCTCGCCCAGCTGAACTTCGTGCTCGGGGCGATCAACCTGGTGCCGCTGCTGCCGTTCGATGGCGGCCACATCGCGATAGCCACGTTCGAGAAAGTCCGCAACCTGTTGCGGTCGGCGCGCGGCATGGTGGCCGCCGCGCCGGTGAACTACCTCAAGCTGATGCCCGCCACCTACGTGGTGCTGGTAGTGGTGGTCGGTTACATGCTGTTGACCGTTACCGCGGACTTGGTCAATCCGATCAGGCTTTTCCAGTAGTCGGCCAGAGCGGAGAATGGAAGCATGACCATGTCGGTCGGATTGGGGATGCCGGCGCCCCCCGCGCCCACACTCGCCCCTCGCCGCAAGACGCGCCAGGTGATGGTGCGTGATGTCGGGGTCGGTAGCGACTACCCGATTGCGGTGCAATCGATGTGTACCACCAAGACGCATGACATCAACGCGACACTGCAACAGATCGCCGAGCTCACCGCGTCCGGCTGCGACATCGTCCGGGTTGCGTGCCCACGCCAGGAGGACGCAGACGCGCTGTCGGTGATCGCGAAGAAGTCGCAGATCCCGGTGATCGCGGACATCCACTTCCAACCGAAGTACATCTTCGCCGCGATCGATGCTGGTTGCGCAGCCGTCCGCGTGAACCCAGGCAATATCAAGGAGTTCGACGGCCGGGTGAAGGAAGTGGCCCAGGCCGCAGGCGCGGCGGGCATCCCGATCCGCATCGGCGTGAACGCTGGTTCGCTGGACAAGCGGTTCATGGAGAAGTACGGCAAAGCTACGCCGGAGGCGCTGGTCGAGTCGGCGCTGTGGGAGGCCTCGCTGTTCGAGGAACAAGGCTTCGGCGACATCAAGATCAGCGTCAAGCACAACGACCCCGTCGTCATGGTCGCCGCCTACGAGCTATTGGCCTCGAAGAGCGATTACCCGCTGCACCTGGGCGTCACCGAGGCCGGCCCGGCTTTCCAGGGCACTATCAAATCGGCTGTCGCATTTGGCGCGCTGCTGGCCAAGGGCATCGGCGACACCATTCGGGTGTCGCTGTCCGCCCCGCCTGCCGAAGAAGTCAAGGTCGGTAACCAGATCCTCGAGTCGCTGAACCTGCGGCCGCGTGGCTTGGAGATCGTGTCGTGCCCGTCGTGCGGGCGTGCGCAGGTCGACGTCTACACGTTGGCCAACGAGGTGACCGCTGGCTTGGAGGGCATGGACGTGCCGTTGCGGGTCGCGGTGATGGGATGCGTCGTCAACGGGCCCGGCGAAGCCCGCGAAGCCGACCTCGGCGTCGCATCCGGCAACGGCAAGGGGCAGATCTTCGTCAAGGGCGAGGTGATCAAGACTGTGCCCGAAGCCCTCATCGTCGAGACGTTGATCGAAGAGGCACTGCGACTCGCCTCCCAAATGGGATCCGAGATGGGATCTGAAATCGGAACAGACCGAGGTTCAGATGATGCCAGCGGTTCGCCCATTGTGACCGTAAGCTGATACCTGGCCCCGGATGTGCGGGGCCGGCCGCTCAGGGTACGTCGCAGAAAGAGTCCAGATGTCGGCTCCTCCGCTTTTTCGCCTCGTTGACGAGCGAAGGGTGTCTGTACTGCGCGACATCCGCGACATGGCCTCGGTGCGCCAGGCGCTCGACGAAGATCCGGTGGCGTCGTGCATGGTTGCCTCCCGGCTCGCTGAGCACGGCATCGAGCCCTCAGGGCTCGGCGGCGAACTGTGGACACGGCGGCGCGCGAACGAATCGTTGTGCTACGCCGGGGCTAATCTGATCCCGCTGCGTGGCGGGCGGGGTGATTTGACCGCATTTGCAGACAAGGCGATGGGGCAGGCGCGGCGATGCTCGTCGTTGGTCGGCCGTGCTGAACTGGTCCTGCCCATGTGGCAGCGCCTCGAGCATGTCTGGGGCCCCGCAAGGGACGTGCGCGCACACCAGCCGCTGATGGCGCTGGGCAGCGCACCCGACTGCGCGATTGATCCGGGGGTCAGACCGGTCCGCATAGACGAGCTTGACGCCTACCTCGTCGCAGCCATCGACATGTTCATCGGCGAGGTCGGTATCGACCCGCGCAGCGGAGACGGCGGCCGGGGATACCGGCGCCGGGTTGCCGGGCTGATCGCCGCCGGGCGGGCGTGGGCCCGGTTCGAACGGGGACAGGTGGTGTTCAAGGCGGAGGTCGGTTCGCAATCACCCGCCGTCTCCCAGATTCAGGGCGTGTGGGTGCACCCAGACTGGCGTGGGCGCGGCATCGGCACGGCCGGGACCGCCACGCTGGCCGGCGCGGTCGTGGGCAGCGGTCGGATAGCGAGTCTGTACGTCAACAGTTTCAACGCGGTGGCGCGGGCGACCTATGCGCGGATCGGATTCAGCGAGGTGGGAACTTTCGCCACCGTATTGCTGGACTGAACTCCCGGCCGAATACGCTCCACCCCATGACCGAGTCGGACACGACAGCTGAGCGTAGGGCAATCGCCGACGCCCTCGTTCACGCAGTCGAACGCAGATACGAGGTGCTCGATGCCGTTGTCGCCTCCGATGACTACGACGCCGCGATCGAAGCGATCGCTGACCTGTTGGACACCTCCGCGGTGGCCGCCGAAGCCGTGCTGAGGTTGTCGTTCGATCGGCTCACCAAGGTGTCGCGCAGAAGGATCGCTGCCGACTTGGATAACCTCAGCAAGGAGCTGACCTTTACTTCTGTCGAGCGGGCCGACCGGTCAGCTCGACGACTGATGCTGCGACCGTTCGCCTCTGATGCGGACCGGGACATCTTCGCCGCCCGGACCACCGACATGCGCTCGAAGGGTGACGGCACTGCTGCGCCCGCGGGCGATCTCGGCGAAGAGATTGGTGATGCGGTCGCACGCGTCGCCGCCGAGGAGGCGGCCTGGCTGGTGGCTGAGGTTAGTTCGACGAAGATCGGCATGGTGTTCGGTGAGCTGTCCGACGGTGAGGTCGAAGTACGAATCTGGATTCATCCAGACCACCGTAAGCAGGGGTACGGCACGGCGGCGCTACGTACGTCGCGTTCGGAGTTGGCAGCCTTCTTCCCGGCGGTGCCACTGGTCGTACGGACTCCTGCCGCGCGACCCTAGGCAGTGGGGCGAGAGCGCCGACATCGACGTTTCGGCAAGGGTTTCTCGGACATTTCGCGCTGAATTGTGGGTTTCGGCGGGATCCGGCCGGTGCGCCTGCCCCGAAATCGGATCGTTACTTCCTAACATTAGTCCCAATGGCAACACTGACCTCATCAGTAACACGCACCTCATCAGTAACACGCACCTCATCGGCAACACACACCTCATCGGCAACACGCGCGATGGGCTTCGTCGCGGTATTCGCATTGGTCGTTTCGCTAGCGGCCTGCACACCTCGACCCGACGGACCCGAACCCGCGGCCGAGGAGTTCTTCGCAGCGCTGGCGGTCGGTGACACCTCTGCGGCGGCGCAACTCAGCGACCGCCCGGAAGCCGCGCGGGCGGCGCTCAACGAGGCCTGGGCCGGACTGCAGGCCACCGGTCTGGACGCGCAGATCCTAAGCACCAAATACGCCGAGGACACGGGAAGCATCACCTACCGCTACACCTGGCACCTGCCCAAGGGTCGCACCTGGACCTACGACGGACAGCTCAATATGGCCCGAGACGAGGGGCAATGGGGAGTTCGATGGAGCGCCACCGGAGTGCACCCGAGGCTGGGGGAGAACCAGACTCTTGCTCTGCGCGCCGACGAGCCGCGGCGGGCCTCGGTCAACGAACGTAGTGGCACCGACATTCTGGTACCCGGCTACCGGTACAACATTGCGCTGGACGCCCAGGCGGCGGGCAGTGAGCTTATGGGCACCGCACGCGTTCTCGTGGGGGCTCTGCACCGGTTCGACGACACCCTGAATCCGCAGCGACTCGCCGAGCAGGCGAGCTCGACGACCGGCGTGCTGAGCCTGATCACGCTGCGGCAGGGCGACCACGATACGGTCTCGGGCGCCATCGGTGCCCTACCAGGCGTGGTGATCACCCCACAGCCCGAAATAGTGCCTACCGACGACGATTTCGCGCCGGCACTCGTCAACCAGGTCAAGAATGCCGTCGCCGACGAACTAGACGGTGCCCCCGGTTGGCGCGTCGTCACCGTCAATCAGAACGGGGTCGATGTCGACGTCGTCAACGAGGTGCCCGGCCAGCCGGCGCCTTCGGTGACGATCAGTCTGGACCGCGCGGTACAGGATGCCGCCCAGCATGCTGTCGACACGACCGGCAAGCAGGCCATGATCGTGGTCCTCAAGCCGTCGACCGGTGAGATCCTGGCCGTCGCACAGAACGCGTCGGCCAACCAGGAAGGGCCGATCGCGACCATGGGCCTGTATCCGCCCGGTTCGACGTTCAAGATCGTCACCGCCGGCGCGGCGATCGAGCGGGAAATGGCCACACCCAACACGCTTCTGGGCTGTCCGGGACAGTTGGACATCGGCCACCGCACGGTGCCCAATTACGGCGGTTTCGATCTCGGAACCGTGCCGATGTCGCGTGCGTTCGCCAGCTCGTGCAACACGACTTTCGCCGAGCTGGCCAGCCGAATGCCGCCGCGCGGACTCACGCAGGCTGCCGCGCAGTACGGCATCGGTCCGGACTACAACATCGAGGGCATCGACACGATCAGCGGATCGGTGCCGCCCACGGTGAACCTGACCGAACGCACCGAGGACGGGTTCGGTCAGGGCAAAGTACTGGTCAGCCCTTTCGGGATGGCATTGGCTGCCGCGACCGTAGCCGCAGGCCGAACCCCGGTTCCCCACCTCATCGAGGGGCGGGAAACCGAGATCACCGGTGAGCGCGAGCCCATCGCCGCGAGCGTCGTGAACAGTCTGCGCCCGATGATGCGCCTGGTGGTCACCAACGGCACCGCCAAGGGCCTCGAGGGTGCCGGCGAGGTGCGCGGAAAGACTGGCGCAGCTGAGTTCGCGGGCGGATCGCACTCGTGGTTCACCGGCTACCGCGGCGATATGGCCTTTTCGGCGCTGATCGTCGGCGGCGGCAGTTCGGAGTACGCAGTGCGGATGCTCAAGGGCATGCTCGACGAGTTGCCGCCGGGCTACTAGCCTCCCGCATTGCCGCCGATCACACCGGCGGGATGTGGTTTGCGCAGATGACGGCGGT
>CAXMSM010000141.1:0-11181 GCA_964195655.1 uncultured Gammaproteobacteria bacterium
GCACCTTTCTCGGCTCACCTGGCCCGAGGCTCGCGGTCCCGGCGCTTGCCGTGCTGAGCAACCGGAAACCTTGGAGCTAGGTGGGGCGTTCCCGTGTCTGGCAAAACTGCGGAGACACTGCGAGCAATGCGGTGGGTACGCGCGGTTGGGCACCGCCGGCAAAATCTTTCCTAAGCCGCCAGCTTCCCTCTGGCAAGCAATTCGTGGTGTAATCCTTGCGCGGAACTGACAACATTGTCGGCGGGTCGGTGTTAGCCTTCGGGCAATCGGGGGACGCGCGGCCAATGAGTAACGAATCGGTTTGCCACAACGACGGTGTAGCCGAGGCGCGAAGACACTTACGAAAGGACGTCGCCATGCCGCTACTGGAGTCGACAATTCCTGGCTTGCTCGCTGAGCGGGCTGCCCAGCTGCCCGATGACGTGGCCTATACCTTCATCGACTACGACGTCGATCCCGCGGGATTCGCCGAATCCCTCACCTGGTCGCAGGTTCACCACCGGGTCCAGATCGTGGCTGAGGAACTGCTCCGGCACGGGTCCAAGGGGGACCGCGCCGCGATCCTCGCGCCGCAAGGCCTTGAGTACGTCATCGCTTTCTATGGTGCGATGCAGGCCGGCTTCATCGCGGTCCCGCTGCCCGTTCCCGCTTTGGGCCAGCTCGACGAGCGGGTGAACGGCGCACTACGTGACTGCCAGCCCGTCGCCGTGCTGACAACCTCGGCCGCAGTGTCGGAGATCATGACCTACGTCGGGTCACAGCCCGGTGGTGCCGCGCCCGAGGTCATCGAGGTCGACGCCCTTGACTTCGATTCGCCGCGCACTGTCGAGGTGAACGTCGGGCCGCTGCCCAAGATGGCGTACCTGCAGTACACGTCAGGATCCACCCGGGCGCCCGCCGGTGTGATCATGACCCACAAGAATGTGATCGCGAACCTCGATCAGATTTTCACCGACTACATGGACCAGCGTGGGGGCGTGCCGCCACAGGACACCACAATGGTGTCGTGGCTGCCCTTCTACCACGATATGGGGCTCATCCAGGGAGTCTTCGCTTCTCTGCTGTGCCCGCCGGACGGTCCGGACGGTTCCTGGGGCCGCCCCGCGGTCCTGATGAGCCCGGTGGCCTTCCTGCAGAAGCCGGCCCGCTGGATCCAGCAGCTCGCGATCAACACCCATTCTTGGTCGGCTGCGCCGAACTTCGCGTTCGAACTCTCCGTGCGCCGCACCTCCGACGCCGACCTGGAAGGAATGGATCTCAGCGGCGTCCTTGGCATCATAAGCGGCAGCGAGCGCATCCACTCCGCCACGATCCGGCGGTTCAACGCGCGCTTCGCGGCGTTCAACATGCCCTCAACCGCCGTGCGTCCCTCATACGGGCTGGCCGAAGCTACGCTGTACGTGATCTCTGCGCCCACTGAGCACACAACGGCGACGGTGCGGTTCGACTACGAGAAGCTCTCGGCTGGTCACGCGAAGCGGTGCGGTATCGAAGGCGGCTCGGAGCTCGTGAGCTATGGCGCACCGCGCTCTTCGACCGTGCGTATCGTCGATCCCGAGTCCCGTCTGGAGAACCCCGACGCCAGGATCGGTGAGATTTGGGTGCACGGCGATCAGGTAGCGATGGGGTACTGGCGTAATCCGGCGCAGACCGAGCGGACGTTCGGCGGCGAGATCGTCGACCCGTCACCGGGGACGCCAAAGAACACCTGGCTGCGCACCGGCGACCTCGGTGTCATGTCCGAGGGTGAGATGTTCATCATCGGCCGGATCAAGGATCTGCTGATCGTCGACGGCCGGAACCACTACCCCGATGACATCGAGGCCACCATCCAGGAGATCACCGGCGGGCGCGTTGCCGCGATCTCGGTTCTGGACGAGGCCAGCGAGCAACTCGTCGCGATCGCCGAGCTGAAGAAGCGTGGCGGCTCCGAGGCCGATGCACTCGACACCCTGCGTGCTGTCCGGCGCGAGGTCGCCTCGGCGATCAAGAAGTCTCACAGCGTGCGGATGTCTGACTTGGTGCTGGTCGCACCCGGCTCAATCCCGATCACCACCAGCGGAAAGATTCGGCGCTCGGCCTGCATAGATCGCTACCGTGAGGACGAGTTTAGCCGCTTGGACCTCACTAGATGACCCTTGATTTCGACGAGGACGGTATACGACATTGGCTAGTTGACTATCTCGTCACCAATATCGGCTGCAGTCCTGATGAGATCGATTTCGATGCACCACTGAACGATCTGGCCGTCGGATCCAGCGATGCGGTAGTTCTGACCGGCGAGCTGTCGGAGTTGCTGGGACGCACCGTCTCTCCGATCGAATTCTGGCAGTACCCGACGATCAACGCGCTGTCGCGGTTCTTGACCGGGGGAGAGGTCGAAGCGGTCGCGGAGGCCCCGATGGCGGGGCGCGTGATGGGCAACGATGCAATCGCGGTGATCGGCCTCGGCTGTCGTTTCCCCGGCGACATCCACGGCCCGGAAGCTCTGTGGGAATTCCTGTCGGAGGGCCGTTCGGCAGTCAGTCAGGTACCACCGACGCGGTGGTCGTGGTACGACGACGGATCGGCCGAGGGCGCCGCAGCGTTGGCAGGGACCACCCGGTGGGGTTCCTACTTGTCGGACATCGACGAGTTTGACGCGGAGTTCTTTGAAATCTCGCCCAGCGAGGCCGACAAGATGGATCCCCAGCAGCGACTGCTGCTAGAGGTCACCTATGAGGCGCTCGAGCATGCCGGCATCCGGCCGGATACCTTGCGCCGCACCCAGACCGGCGTGTTCGCCGCGGCCTGCCTCGGTGAATACGCAGTGATGGCATCCAAGGACCTCTCGGAGGTCAACGCTTACTCCGGGACAGGCGGAGCACTGAGCATCATCGCCAACCGGGTGTCGTACTTCTTCGACCTGCGCGGCCCGTCGGTCACGATCGACACTGCGTGCTCATCGTCACTGGTGGCGCTGCACCTAGCCTGTCAGAGCCTGAGGACCGGCGACTCGGACCTGGCGCTCGCGAGCGGCGTGAACGTGATCCTGTCACCCGCTGTGACGCGGAGCTTCGACCAGGCCGAGGCGATGTCGCAGTCGGGCCGATGCCATTCCTTCGATGCGCGAGCCGACGGGTTCGTCCGCGGCGAGGGCTGCGGGGTGGCCGTGCTCAAGCGTCTGTCCGACTCGTTGCGCGACGGCGACCGGGTTCTCGCGGTGGTCCGCGGCTCCGCGATCAACCAGGATGGTCGGTCCAACGGTCTGATGGCGCCAAATCCCGCCGCGCAGATGGCGGTGCTTCGCGCCGCATACTCCGCCGCGGGGGTCGAGCCCCGCGAGGTCGACTACGTCGAAACCCACGGCACCGGCACGTTGTTGGGTGACCCGATCGAGGCGCGCGCCCTGGGCGCCGTTCTGGGACGCGGCCGGGCCGCCGATGCTCCGTTGTTGATCGGCGCGGTCAAGACGAACCTCGGGCATACCGAGGCGGCGGCAGGCATCGTGGGCTTCGCGAAGACCGTATTGGCCCTGCAGCACGGCCGGATCCCGGCCAACCTCGATTACCAGTCACCCAACCCGCACATCCCGTTCGATAATCTGCGGCTCAAAGTCGTCGGGGAGCCCACTGACTGGGCCCAGTCCGACAGTCCACGGACCGCCGGCGTGTCTTCTTTCGGATTCGGCGGCACCAACGCTCACGTTGTCCTGCAGCAGGCGCCTGACGGAGTGCCCCAGAGCCTCGCAGTCGGCGAATCTCGTTCACCGATGACGACGCTGGTGGTGTCCGGAAAGTCGCCGCGGCGCATCGCCTCGACTGCCGGTGCACTGGCCGAATGGATGACGGGCGCCGGTGAGCAGGTCTCGCTGGCCGACGTGGCGCACACGTTGAATCATCATCGCGCACAGCAGGCGAAGTTCGCCACGGTCTGCAGCCGCGACCGGGCCGGTGCGCTGACCGGATTGCAGGCGCTGACCCTCGGGCAGTCCGCACCCGGGGTCGTCACTCCGCACGTCGGGTCGTGCCGCCCGGGCACCGTGTTCGTCTATTCCGGCCAGGGTTCGCAGTGGACAGGTATGGGCCGCCGACTGCTGGCCGACGAACCCGCGTTCGCCGCCGCGATCGCCGATCTAGAACCGGTGTTCGTCGAACAGGTCGGTTTCTCCTTGCAGCAGATCATCGTCGACGGCGAGACGGTGACAGGCATCGACCGCATCCAGCCTGTGCTGGTAGGGATGCAGTTGGCGCTCACCGAACTGTGGCGCGCCTACGGCGTTCACCCCGACGCGGTAATCGGCCACTCCATGGGTGAGGTCACCGCATCAGTAGTCGCCGGTGCGCTGTCGGTCGCTGACGGACTGAAAGTGATCGCCACCCGATCCAAGCTGATGTCCAAGCTCTCCGGCCAAGGCGCGATGGCGTTGATCGAGCTGGATCCGGACGCCGCGACCGAGCTCATCGCCAGCTACCGCGACGTTACTCTCGCTGTATACGCGTCGCCGAGGCAGAGCGTCATTGCGGGACCGCCCGAACAGGTGGACGCGATGATCGCCGCCGTCTCCGCGCAGGACCGGCTGGCGCGACGGATCGAGGTGGACGTCGCATCGCACCATCCGACGATTGACCCTATCTTGCCCGAACTGCGGGCCGCGCTGAGAAATTTGAGCCCCGCGACGCCCACCATCCCGATCATCAGCACGACCCGTGGGCACGGCGACCCCGAGCCGATGTTCGACGCCGACTATTGGGCGGACAACCTGCGCAACCCGGTCCTGTTCCAGCAGACCGTCGCAGCTGTAGGCGCCGAACTTGGCACCTTCGTCGAGGTAAGCCCGCATCCGCTCCTGACCTACGGCATCAGCGACACGTTGGGAACGACGCATCACCACAGCGTGCCCACGCTGCTGCGCGACACCGACGACGAAACGCTGTCATTCCACATCAACCTCAACAGCACCTACACCACCAAGCCGCCGGTCTCCGAGCACGCACCCGAACCGCATCCGGTGCTACCCGCGAGCCCGTGGCACCACACGAAGCACTGGGCGTCCACGACGAAGACCGATCGGCGGGGACCGTCGGCACCCCAGCCGGGCACCCTGCTCGGCGACCGCACCGCGGTAGCTACCAGTCCGCCCACTCAATTGTGGCAGACCCGGCTGCTGCCAGAGGCCAAGCCCTACCCAGGGTTCCACCGGATTCAAGGCGTGGAAGTCGTTCCGATGTCGGTGCTGTTGCGCACTCTGACAGTCGTCGCCGCCGAGTGCGGCGCCTCGACGCTGTCCGATATCCGATTCCATAACCCGGTCGTCGTCGACAAGCCACTGGTGATCCAGGTCGTCGCCAATGGAGACAGCATCACGATGGCCTCGGCAACGGCCGCGGATGCTGACGCCAGCCGATGGGTGCGTCAAGCCACCGCGCGGATCTCCGCCGAACCCGACGACGCCAGTCCGGGCCCACTGGACGATGTCGCGGTCGAGGACGTGGGGGAGGGCAGCGACCACGACCGAACCACCATCGACGAACTGCAGGGCAAATGGGGGATCGAGGGTCAGCCGTTCCCATGGTCCATCAACTCGTTTCGGGCCATGCCCGATGGCATCCGCGCCGAGGTCCAGTGGCAAGACGCGTCCACAGTGGCGCTGCTCGATGCTGCCGTCCAGATCGCGCGCCTGGCGGATGTCGCCGATACCCGCCTGCTGGTGCCCGCCAGTCTGGAGAGCATCTCCGCGACAGGTGACCTCACCGACAACTCCGGCTCGATCACAGTGCGCCGCCGCGACGATAGCGGCGACGACCTGGTTCTCGACGTCTCGGTCGCAGTACCCGACGGCAGCACGCGAGTCAGCATCCGCGGACTGCGGTACGTCGACCTGCAGGCAGGTCCGGCGAAGTCGACAACCGTTGCGGCAGCCCCGCAGGAGGTCGCGCATGCGATCACCTGGCAGCCGTGGAACATCGATGCTAAGCCTGCCGCCGGAATCGCCCTCGCCGTGCTGGGGTCTACCGACACAGCCGCGTTGTTGCGAGACCGCCTGGCCGACGCAGGCTACGCGCTCGCTGACGAGGCCGATGCGCAGTGCGTGCTGTATGTACCGGATACTGATACTGCGGACAGCGATCTCGACTGCGCCGTGCGACTTTCCGGCGAGGTGGCCGACATCGTGGGCAGGCTCGCCGCCCGGGATCATCGCGAAGAGGCCAGGCTGTGGATCGTCACCGAAGGTGTGCGCGGCGCGGAGTCCGCCAAGTCGCTGCGACAGAGCTGCCTGTGGGGCATCGCCGGTGTGATCGGAGCGGAGCAACCGCAGGTGTGGGGCGGGCTCGTCGACTTCACAGTCGCCGACGATCTCGATGCCGTCGCCCAGGCGTTGGCCACCGCGCTGCCCACCACTGCCAAGGCGATCCTGTCGCTACATGACGGCCAGTTCTTCACACCCGGTATTGGACCAATCACCGCAGATCTGGTCCGAGCACCTCTCCGGTGCCGACCCGATGCCGCGTACCTCATCACCGGCGGATTGGGCGCCCTAGGGTTGCTCACGGCCGACTGGCTCGCCGACCGCGGCGCCCGTCGCGTTATCCTTGCCGGCCGCACGCCCCTTCCGCCGCGCCGCGAGTGGGATACCAACATCGCCGACAGCAGCCTGCGACACAAGGTCGCCGCGATCCGCGCGCTCGAACGGCGCGGGGTGTCTGTCGAGGTCGCTGCGCTGGACATCGGCTCGCGGCAGACCGTGCAGGCATTCGTAGCGAAGCGGGACTCCGACGGCGCTCCGCCGATCCGGGGAATCGTCCACGGTGCCGGACTGGCTGAGAGCCAGTTGCTCACCGATCTCGATGAGGATCGCCTGCGCCGTACGCTGTGGCCCAAGGTGGGCGGTGCGCAGGTCCTGCACGAGGTCTTCCCGGTCAGCAGCCTGGACTTCCTTTACCTGACCGCGTCTGCTGGCACCGTCTTCGGTGTCCCCGGGCAAGGCGCATACGCCGCGGGCAATGCCTACCTCGACGGCCTGGCCCGTGAACGGCACCGCCAGGGCGGCCACGGCGCCAGCCTCGACTGGGTCGCTTGGCAGGGCGTGGGGTTCGGCGCCGATGCGGAGGTCGTCGTCGACGAGCTTGCACGGCATGGATCACGGCCGGTGATCCCCGCCGAAGCGTTCGCGGCGTGGGAGTACGCCAGCACGTTGGACATCGCGCACGTGGTGATGGCGCCCATGCCGTCCACGGCCGACGAGGCGTCCGACCTCTCGGCCTCCCGCGTCACACGTACGCCGGTAAAGGCCTGGGAGGACATGTCTTCACACGAGGTTCTCTCCGAACTCTCGGGCGGATTGCGGGCGGTCATGGCAGCCGAGCTGCGGATCGCCGACACCGAGGTCGACACGGATCGCCCGTTCGCCGAAATGGGACTCAACTCGGTGATGGCGATGTCGATCCGCCGCGAGGTCGAGCAGCTAGCCGGTCTCGAATTGTCGGCCACCATGCTCTGGAATTTCCCCACCATCGGGTCTCTGGCGGCTCATCTGGCCGAGAAGGTGGTGCCGCAGACCGTGGCCACAGAGGACACGTCCGACGACTCCACGGACAACTTATTGGACAGCTTGTTCGACAGTGTCGATGGCGGTGTCGGATCGCCTTCCTCGGGCGTCGAGGGCAGGATGTGATGTGTCACTGGAATCCCACGTGCGAGCCGAACTGAAAGGATGCCGCGATGTTGTTGACCGAGCTCTCCATACCTGCGGCGCTTGCAGACCGGGCGCGGCAACAGCCTGACGACATTGCGTTCACGTTCGTCGACTACGAGGTCGACCCGGCCGGGGTTGCCGAGAGTCTAACGTGGTCTGAGCTGCATGAACGCACGCAGGTCGTTGCCGAAAAGCTGGCGGCGTGCGGCTCCCCGGGAGACCGGGCGGTGATCCTGGCGCCCCAGAACATGGAGTACGTCGTGGGGTTCCTCGGCGCCATCGCGGCCGGATTCATCGCGGTGCCGCTGTCGATGCCGCAGTTGCGTCAGCACGACGAGCGGGTCACCGGCGCGATGCAGGATTCCACGCCGGTCGCGGTGCTGACGACGTCGGCGGTCGTTGACGACGTCAGAAAGTACGGTCAGACCGACCCGAGGCAGCGGGCGCCGAAGTTCATCGAGGTCGACACCCTGGACTTCGATTCCCCGCCCAAGTCCGCCCCACAGGTCTCCTTACCCAAGACCGCCTACCTGCAGTACACGTCGGGTTCGACCCGCAGGCCCGCCGGCGTCGTGGTCACCCATCGCAATGTCGTCGTCAACGTGGGTCAAATGCTGACCGACTTCTACGAGGCCTACCCGGATGGGCCTCCCGAGGACGCCACGGTCGTGTCATGGCTGCCCTTCTATCACGATATGGGGCTCCTCATCGGGTTGTTCATTCCATTGATTCTAGGCCGGCCAGGGGTGTTCATGAGCCCCATCGCTTTCATGCAGCGTCCAGCCCGCTGGATGCAGCAGTTGGCGTCAGCCACCGGCGCGTTCACCGCGGCGCCCAACTTCGCGTTCGAGCTGGCGGTGAAACGCACCACCGACGAGGACCTTGCGGGCATGGACCTGGGCGGGGTGGCCGTGATGATCAACGGCGCCGAGCGTGTGCACGGGTCGACAGTGCGACGTTTCAACGAGCGATTCTCCGCGTTCAACCTCCCTGATTACGCAGTGCGTCCGTCCTATGGACTGGCGGAGGCAACGGTCTATGTGTCCTCGTCACCTGGTGGCGGTCCGGCGACGGCGGTGTGGTTCGACTACGAAAAGCTGGCCGCCGGTCATGCCGAGCGGTGTGAAGACGGTAGCGGTTCGGAACACATCGGCCTCGGTAGGCCGCGGTCTACCACGGTTCGGGTGGTCGATCCGCAGACGTGCGGCGAGAATCCAGCGGGCAAGATCGGCGAAGTGTGGCTGCATGGTGACAACGTGGCCGGCGGCTACTGGCACAACCCTGCGCTGACCGAGGAACTTTTTGCCGGACAACTGGAGGAGCCCACTTCGGGCACCCCGAAGGGGCCGTGGCTGCGCACCGGCGACCTGGGTGTGATATTTGATGACGAGCTCTACATCATCGGCCGGATCAAGGATTTGGTGATCGTCGACGGACGCAATCACTATCCCGACGACATCGAGGCCACTGTCGCCGAGTTCACCGGCGGCCGGGTGGCGGCGATCTCGATTCCCGATGATGCCAGCGAGAAGTTGGTGGTGATCGCCGAACTGAAGAAGCAGATCGACACCGCCTCGCTGCCATCGGTGAAGCAACAGGTGACAGCTGCGATATCCATGACCCACAGCGTGCGGCTCGCCGATTTCGTGCTGGTGGGACCGGGCACACTGCCCCTGACGACCAGTGGCAAGGTGCGCCGCGCGGCGTCAGTCGAGCTGTACCGCAGCGAGAATTTCACTCGTCTGGACGCCTCTACATGACTTCAGCCCTCGACGAGGCTGCTGTTCGTAGATGGTTGGTCGACTACCTGGTCGAGAACAACGGCTGCAGTCCCGAGCACATCGGTCGTGGCGCCTCGATGCACGATCTCGGTGTGGGCTCCAGGGACGCGGTGGTTCTGACAGGGGTGTTGTCGGACTTCTTGGGCCGCGCGGTGTCGCCGGTGGACTTTTGGCAGTACCCGACGGTGGACGCGCTGGCGAAGTTTCTGACCGGTGGAGAGGTCGAGCCCGCCGCCACCACAACTGACAGCGCCGGCCGCGCGACGATGGACGAGCCGATCGCGGTGATCGGTTTGGGCTGCCGGTTCCCGGGCGGCGACGCCAACATCGAGGGCCCGGACGCGTTTTGGGATTTCCTCGCCGAGGGCCGTTCGTCGATCAATGAAGTGCCCGCGCAGCGCTGGGCGTGGGCTGAGGATGGCACGCCGGAGGGCGTCGCGGCGCTGGCGGGTATCACGCGGTGGGGTTCGTTCCTGCGCGACATCGATGCTTTCGACGCGGAGTTCTTCGAGATCATGCCGCGCGAAGCGACCCGGATGGATCCGCAGCAGCGGTTGCTGCTGGAGGTTGTCCAGGAGGCGCTGGAGAACGCCGGCATTCCTGCCGATTCGCTGGCCGAGACGCAGACTGGTGTGTTTGCCGGTGCGAGTGCAGGCGACTACGCGCACCTCGCCGGTAGCAACCTGGACCAGGTCGACGCCTGGTATAGCACCGGTGGTGCGGTGAGCATCATCGCCAACCGGGTGTCGTACTACTTCGATCTGCGCGGTCCGTCGGTCACGATCGACACAGCCTGTTCGTCGTCACTGGTGAGCATCCATCTGGCGTGTCAGAGCCTGCGTGCGGGCGACTCCAATCTGGCACTGGCCGCCGGGGTGAACCTGCTGCTATCCCCGGCGGCTACCAGGAGTTTCGATCAGGCCGAGGCGCTGTCGAAGAGCGGGCAGTGCCATAGCTTCGATGCCGCTGCTGACGGGTTCGTCCGCGGCGAGGGCTGTGGTGTGACGGTGCTCAAACGGTTGTCCGACGCTCAACGTGACGGCGACCGGATCCTGGCGGTGATCCGCGGTTCGGCAGTCAACCAGGACGGCCGCTCCAACGGTCTGATGGCACCCAACCCAGCCTCCCAGATGACGGTGCTTCGCTCGGCCTACGCAGCAGCGGGGGTGGAGCCCCGCGAGGTGGACTACGTCGAATCCCATGGCACCGGAACGCTGTTGGGTGATCCCATCGAAGCGCGCGCGCTGGGCACCGTGCTGGGCAAGGGCCGCGCCGCCGATGCACCATTGTTGATCGGGGCGGTCAAGTCCAACCTGGGACACCTGGAATCCGCAGCCGGTATCGCCGGCTTCACCAAAGCCGTGCTGGCGTTGCAGCACAACCGCATTCCGGCCAACCTGGGCTATCACGAGCCTAACCCGCACATCCCATTCGACAAGCTGCGGCTGAAAGTGATTGCCGAGCACACGGATTGGGCGCCGGCGGGGCGGCCACGCCGGGCGGGGATCTCGTCGTTCGGATTCGGCGGCACCAACGCCCACGTGGTGATCGAACAGGCACCGGTGATGGCGCCCTCGCCCGCCGAACAAATCGAGCCGGCGGTGACGACGCTGGTGGTGTCGGGCAAAACCCCCGAGCGCATCGCCACACAGGCCGGAATGCTCGCTGATTGGATGATCGGGCCGCAGGGTTCATTGACTTCGTTATCTGAGGTGGCCCACACCC
>CAXMSM010000142.1:0-1860 GCA_964195655.1 uncultured Gammaproteobacteria bacterium
CTGGCCCGGTGCTGGCTGACAGGATCGGGCCAGCCACCACGAATAGTTACAGGCGATTCTCTTCGAACCCGTGCTGGCCATCCAGACGACGCGCGCCTGACTTTGTTCCTTAGCCCCGTCAACGTCGGGTTGGGGACCGCCAGTTGCGCACTGGCGCACCGAACGTGGCGGTCAACCTGGACCCCGTGTAGCGCGCGGCCTGCCGTCGGACCGGGTTGGGCCCCCTGTGAGTGTATTGCTCACGCTCAGAATCGAATTCGCCTGCGGCGCCCCGACCATGCTAGTGACTTTCGGCGTGGGCATGGCTGTGCTGCCGACGGTGCTCGGGGTGCGACCGGCCATCCACTCCCTCACCATCAGCGGGGTTGTCAGCACCCCGTGTCGCAATCCTTCCGGAATGTTCAACCCGCGCAACAGGAGAGCGCACTCTGTCAGCACCGTGACACTTGAGCGGCACAAAGTGCGCGCAAGGAGGACCGTAGGTATTGGGAATCTACGATCACCGGATTCAAGGTACGGAGGCACCGAGATGGGCAGCCAACGAACAGGATTCATCATCGGCTCCGGTCGTGTCGCACTCACGACCGCAACGGAGCTGACGGCGACAGCAGCCGGTATGCCGGTTACCCCCGGCTCGACTGAAGATACGGTCAATCGACTGAAAACCAGCCCCCATCGAGCCGTCCTGAACAAAGTCGGCACTAGGCCACTGCTCCTGATATGTCGGGCCGCTGGACATCGGCCTCGACGGCTGAGTGGGCCGACGTCATGGCGTGCGACACACGATTCTCGTGGCATCTGGGTTATAGCCCGAAAGAGGTTCAGCATATGAGAGATCAAGGAAAATCAGCACTGATAATGGCGGCTTTGGCCGTGGTAGCGGTCGTGGCAGCTCCTGCCGCCGACGCTCGTCCGGGCTGCGACCAAACGGACGGCACGATGACCTGCCAAACCAACGGAAGCGTGTCGATCGAGGCGGAGTCGGCGACGATGGTGCCGGTCGATTGGAGGAATATGATTCCGTGGCAAACCGGTAGTCGTCGAACTTACGGCGGTCGTCAATAGTATCGAAGATTTTTAATTAGCCTGCGGCGCTGGCGGTTTAGCTACCGCGATTGTCCCGGGGCTGATAGAGCTTGAGGCGGCAGTCCCCCGCTTTAGACCTGCCCGGTAGTGAAGAAGGGCAGCCAGAACCTGGCCCGAAGACGTGGCCATGGCCGAGACCGCCGAAAACCTACAGCGGAGCCCGATGACACTAGACCGCATGGTGGGGCTAGGGGCGCCTCGCGCGTGTGATCGTGGGTTGCCGCCAGGAAGCGGGTCCTGGCCGGTAGAGCCGCAAGCTGTGCAGCTTTAGGAGGCCCGGTGAAGAGTTTAGCGTCACGAGTGTTGGTTTGGATGTGCACGCGCGATCAGTGGTGTCCCAACGTCTGACGTCAAAATTCGCTGATCAGTGCAGCTGCACGCCAACACCCAGCCGATAGTCCCCTTGCCCCAGATCAGCTCCGATGCCGTGCGTGCGGAAGGGGCGGCGCCAGGCGGCCGGCTTGGCATTGTCACCGCGCTGACAATGCTTGTGCGAAGCGCGGGTGCAACCGGATTCACTTGCATCCGGTGCTGGACTCTTACTGGAGGTGAAGGATGCGCAAGCCGACCAACGTGAGGCGGGTCGCTGCAATAGCCGCAGCGGTGCTGCTTGCGGGACTGATCATCGGCGGCCCGTCCGCTCTCGCGCAACCCGAGATTCCTCCGCCACCCGACGATCCACATGTCTCGCTATCCGCGACGGAAATCGGACCGCCCAAGCCGCCTCCGCCAACCGGCGCGTTCGCCGTCGTACCGCCTACGCTCGATCTGTTG
>CAXMSM010000143.1:0-2416 GCA_964195655.1 uncultured Gammaproteobacteria bacterium
CGGCCGTGACCGCCGGGTGGACCACTTCAGCTGACATCGCCGCCAGGGTCAAGCGCCGGTGGGATGACGGATCGCTGCTGCGGGCCTACGCCAACGGTGATCCGTTTCATCCGATCGAAGTGCCACTTCGCGGCCCCAAACCGTCGCAGGTCGGCGACGATATTGTCGCCGCCCGTGAGTGGGTGACGGCTCTGGACGCCGGCCGCCGCGACGACAGCCGATACACCCTGCAATGGCAATCGATCGGCGGTAGACAGATCGGCCGCAACCTGCTGCCCATCCGAGCGGTGGTGTCCTCAATCGGGCAGGCCAGGACGCTGTTGGGTGTGACAGCCATGGTCCGTCGCTTCGATGAGGTCCTGGCTCTCGCAGATCAACATCGGCAGGTTCGAGAGTGGGTGGTCGCCCATCCGCATCGTGCGCTCGAATTGGCGCCCGAGATGCCGCAGCTGATCGCTGCCTACGTTTGGCTTGACAGCCATCGTCAATCGCGTCGGTATTTGCGTGAGATCGGCGCGCCCGGTGTTGACACCAAGTTCGCTGAGAGGCACCGGGCGGTCCTGGCGGCGATGCTTGGAGTTTCGTCGACAAGCTCAGGTTTTCTGGCCGGTCTTGGCCTGCGGTCGAAGCCGCGATTGGTTCGGTTGCGGCCCGCGCCCTCGCTGGGCCTCCCGGCTGCGATTACCGAGCTGGGGGTGCGTCCCGAGGAGTTGGCGCAGCTCCCGGTGGAAGCGCGAGCGGCGGTAGTCATCGAGAACGAGATCAGTTACCTGTGCGTCAGCGTCCCTGAAGACGGCGTCGTGATCTGGGGGAAGGGCTTCGAAGTCGACAGCGTAGGTCGGCTGCGGTGGCTGGCTGAAGCCGATGTCGTCTACTGGGGCGACATCGACACTCATGGATTTGCGATTCTGGACCGGCTACGGGCGTGGCTACCACAAGCACGCTCGGTGCTGATGGATAGGCAGACGCTGCTCGCCCATCGGGACCGTTGGGTGACCGAAGACCGTCCAGCCACGTCAGTCCTCACCCGACTGACGCCTGAGGAGCAGGATCTCTATTCGGACCTGGTCGAAGACGGATTGGGTCAACGAGTGCGCCTCGAACAGGAGCGGATTGACTGGCATTGGGTCGAGCAGGGCTTCCAGAAGTCAACAACGTGGGGATGCGAACGGCGATAGATATCGTCGCCGTCCGCACCCACCCAGCTACGCGGGCTGTTTCGTGCCGGGGGTTCCCGTCTGTGCGCTGCCCCGATTCCCGGCGCGGGCGAATGGTGTTTGGGTAGTGAACGCCGTGGCTCGATCGAGTTGGCTTTCGCGGGCCGCTTCTGTGCTGCGGCCGGTCTTTTCGTCGGCGGCGTTTCTCAGTTCACCGACCACGTCCTCGATGCCGCGCGCGACGGATGCGACATCCTCGACGTTGTCCGGGCAGGCGACAATACCCACGCCGAAAGTTCGGCCATAGGACACGGCGGTGACGTTCAGATTGGCACCTTCAACCAGTGGGGCCATGGCATGAATGCCAAGGACATGCGCTCCGGCGCAATACATTGCGTCGGACGGTCCCGGAACATTGGAAGTGATCATGTGAGCCACCGGGGAATGGAATCGGGACAATTTCAGGCTGCTGTACAGACCTGACGCAAGCCCTATGACCGCCGGTGGTACCAGATCTATGACATCGGCGAGGTTGACCGGAGGCGCTGACCGTCGTCCTTTCTTGATACGCGACGTCGCGTCGTGAATGCTGGCCATCTGCTCAGTTGCACCGGCGAGTTGTACCGGCAATGCGACGGCAACGGGCGACCAACTGTTGGATGCGTTGTCATCGGCGCTGCGTGTCGAGATCGGCATCATGGTGCGCAGTGGCGAACTGGGCACCGCGTCATGGGTTTCCAGCCATCGACGCAGCGCCGATGTTGTCGCGGCGAGGAAGACATCGTTGACGGTGACACCAAATGCCTGCGAAATGACACGCATATCTTCCATCGGCACTTCCGCGAACGCCACGCTGC
The DNA here is from genome assembly GCA_964195655.1 of uncultured Gammaproteobacteria bacterium. Lineage (GTDB taxonomy): Bacteria > Actinomycetota > Actinomycetes > Mycobacteriales > Mycobacteriaceae > Mycobacterium. The sequence continues at coordinate 2,015 of CAXMSM010000143.1, forward strand.
GTCGTGCGGTGAGCGGGGCGTTCAGCAGCGTTCTCGGCGAGCTCTCATGCTGCTCGGACTTCGGAACATCGGCGCGCCGCAGACCGGCGTTCGCGAGTAGCCGGCGCGCCGATGCCACCGTGGTTCCTGCCGCCGACTTCACCGCCACGGGGGCCAACCTGGAAGTGACTCGAATGCCCACCGCGGTGTTGGCGGCGATCTCGTCGATCACATCCCACGCCCTGGCAGCCACGCCGGGTGCCGTCGCCTGGGGTCGCTGTTGTGCCGCCGCAAATTCAGCATCTGGACCGGCAGTCATCAATTCGGGCAGCAAGGAGGTCACCGCGCCCACTCCATCGGCCAGCGCGTGCGAGAACTTGATCACTACCACTAGCCTGCCGTCGGCGAGACCCTGCACCACTC
>CAXMSM010000144.1:0-5927 GCA_964195655.1 uncultured Gammaproteobacteria bacterium
GATGGCGGCGAGGTCCTCGCGGTACCTCCCGCGCGAGGCGGTCCGCAACTCGTCGAGGGCCGCATCCAGGTCTGCGCGCGCCGCGTCCCGTCTGGCCACTCGCGTGATGCGTAGCACCGAGGCCGCGTCGCGTAGCACTCGCACGGCAGGTTCCTTCATGTCGGCCAGCGCCGCGCCGGCGTGTTGCCCGGTGCTCTCGGTGACCCACTCCAGATCATCGACCACCCGCACGAGTGCCCGGCTGCCCGCGGTCAGCCCGACCGGTCGGAAGTCAGCGCCGAGAAAGTTCGCACGCAACGCGTCCATCGCCGCGGCGGCATCGGCAGCTGACGCGCGTCCGTCCAACGTGTCGGCCAGGACCCGGCAGGCCCGTGCGGCGTGGCGCCGGAGTTCGCCGTGATGGCGCGGCGGCAGCACGAATAGCGCGGCGGGTACGCACACCGCCACCGCGATGGTCCAGCCCAGTAGCCGTTCGTCGATCGGTCCCGGTGGTGTGCATGCCGGTAGCACGAACGTCAGCAGCGTGGCGCGTTGGCCTGCGGCGATCGTCTCGCTGAACAGGCCGGAGAACGTCACCACCACCCCAAGGACAAGCATCGTCAACACACCCAGCCATGGAAGTGGAGCCACAAGAGTGCCCAGGGTGATCATGACGAAGCCGCTGAGTGTCAGCCCGGCGTACGCGACTGCGCGGTTCTGACGATTTCCGGGGAAATCAGAGAACACCAGCAGCGCGACTGACCCGAAGATGGTGTACAGCGGCGTTTGCGGGTTGCCGCCGGCGATGGCAAAGCTCAGCGCCCCCGCCAGCGGGACCACCAGCGCGGCCCGCAGGGCCCGGCGCAGCGCGTCGTTCTCGGGGTCGCGCTGGTGGACGCGCCGTTCGATGCGGTATCGCAGACCGCTGGCGCTGACGGTCATTAGCGGGGAGCGCCGTCCACGGTGGCGTCACTCACCATCGGGCACCGAACCGAACTGACCCGTGTCGAGCGCAGTCAGAAGCTGGGCCATGATCCATGCCAGCCCGTCAGTGTCGGGTCGGAGTGTCACCTGCTCATAGCCGACCAGCAGGTACAGCGCCCACGCCGCGAAAAGTTCCGCCTGCCGTTCGCTCTGCAGGATCTGCAGCGCAGACTCGTACACCGTTGCGAAGCGCTGACTATCCACCGCCGACTGAACCGCATGTACCTGAGGGTCGATGGAACTCCACACTCGGATCGCGGCTTCGGCGCCATGGGGTAGCGCGAGTCCGGTTTGGACGAGGCTGTCGATACGTTTCCGCGGGTTAGGTTCGGCGCCGACCGCCTCCACAACTTTCGTGGTCATGCCCTCGCGCCAGTGTGCGACAAGCTGTTGGGTGTAGGCCGACCAGCTGCTGAAGTAATGGTAGAAGGATCCGGTCGTGACACCGAGCCGCTGACAGACCTCGGCCAGCTTCAATCCCCCGTAGCCGAGGTCTGAGAGGACGACGAAGCCGATGTCGAAGAACGACTCTCGTGAAGCGATACCTCCCATGCGGAGAACCCTAGTTCGACTGACTGCGGTGCTCGCGGACCTCCGATGAACGGAGCGTGGATTTGCCGAGGCAGATAACCTCGCGAACTTTTCTGAGTCAACATGACCGGGGGTGCCGGTCCGCCCACCGGCAGCTAATACCGCAGAAACCCGGGAGTGCATTGCGGCGGGCGACAGCGCGCGCTGTGGCGCGAGGTCATTGAGCAGACGAACGCAAGGACCACACGCAAGGACCATTAGCGCCGGCATCGCCGAGGCGCACGAACGGGTCACGCTGAAAGCGGACGGCCTGTTGTTTTTCGGTGGATTCACCTGCGGGAATGTGGTGTGTTTCACAGCCTGCCCGTAACCCGCCTGGTATTAGATAGTCTTGCGAAGTATTTGTTGTTTCATCACCTACGAGACTTCAGCACCGATGAGACTTCAGCACCGATGAGACGGAGCCAGTCATGAGTTCACAGCGCACCGACAACGACACCTGGGATATCGCCTCCAGCGTCGGGGCTACCGCCGTCATGGTCGCCGCGGCCCGTGCCGCGGAGACCGCCCGGCCCGAGCCGCTGATCAGCGATCCATACGCCAAGATCCTGGTAGCCGACGCGGGCGCCGGCGCATGGGACTTCATGCTTGACGACAGCCTGGTATCCAAGATCGGCGAAGGCGACCCTGAGATCGCCGCGCTTTTCGAGAACATGGGCAGCTACCAGGCGGTGCGCACCCATTTCTTCGACGACTTCTTCGCCCACGCAACCGGAGCGGGCATCCGTCAGGTCGTGATCCTGGCCGCTGGTCTCGATTCGCGCGCGTTCCGCCTCCCGTGGCCAGCGGGCACCACGGTGTTCGAGATCGACCAACCGAAGGTGCTCGAATACAAGGCCTCCACCTTGGCCCTCCATGACGTGAGCCCTGCTGCGGATCGAAGCGAGGTTCCCGTCGATCTCCGGCAGGATTGGCCTGCGGCGCTGGTCAAGGCGGGATTCGATAACGGGCAGCCGACGGCGTGGCTCGCGGAGGGCCTGCTGATGTATTTGCCTGCCGATGCGCAGGATCGACTCTTCACCCAAATCACCGAGCTATCTGCACCCGGCAGTCGGGTGGCCGCCGAGACCATGGGAATTCAGGCCGACGAGCGCCGCGAGCGGATGCGTGAGCGATTCGCGACGATCGCCGCACAGGTCGGTGTGGAGCCCATGGACATCACCGAGCTGACCTACGAGGACCCCGACCGCGCCGACGTCGCGGTGTGGCTGGCCGCGCACGGCTGGCGTTCTGAAGCCGTCTCGTCAAACGATGAAATGCGTCGTCTCGACCGCTTGGTCGAGACGGGCGACGCCGACGAGGAGTCGTTCTCCACGTTTGTGACGGGCGAGAAGGAATAATGCCTGGTGAGACACGCTATTAGCCAGGCCGTGAGCAATTCACGAACGGGCCGGTTCCCCACGATTCGGACGGCCACCGTTCGAGGTGTGGCGGGCCGACGTCGTCAGCGCCGCCGTTGAGGCGAGGTCCGCGGCCAAGAACGTCGGTAGGTGGGTGAAGCGCCGACACCCCCTGCTGGAATTGTCCCGGCTGTCTGGCCGGGGCGGGGTCCAAGCCGACCCGACCCGATGTCACGATGATGATCTAGCCGCCGTATACAGAGAAGGCATGGAAGTTGGCGCGCAAGCTCTTCTGATTCGGAGGGCGGGAGCGTAGCGACCCGGGAGCCGCCGGAACCGTCGGCTCGGATTATCGAGAGAGGAACACCAGTGCCAGGAGTTCAGGATCGTGTCGTCGTTGTCACGGGCGCCGGAGGCGGACTCGGCCGCGAATACGCGTTGACGCTCGCCCGAGAAGGCGCCAGCGTCGTCGTCAATGACCTTGGCGGGGCGCGGGACGGCACAGGTGCCGGGTCGGCGATGGCAGACGAGGTGGTCAAGGAGATCCGCGACGCAGGCGGCCGGGCGGTCGCCAACTACGACTCGGTAGCCGAGCCCGAGGGGGCAGCCAACATCATCAAGACCGCGGTCGATGAGTTCGGCAAGGTCGACGGTGTGGTCAGCAACGCGGGCATCTTGCGCGACGGGACGTTCCACAAGATGGAGTTCGGCAGCTGGGACAGCGTAATCAAGGTGCACCTGTACGGCGGTTACAACGTCATCCGCGCCGCCTGGCCGCACTTCCGGGAGAACGGATTCGGCCGGGTGGTCGTGGCTACTTCGACCAGCGGGCTCTTCGGGAACTTCGGCCAAGCCAATTACGGCGCCGCCAAGATGGGCCTCGTGGGCATGATTAACACGCTGGCCCAGGAAGGCGCCAAGTACAACATCAAGGCCAATGCCGTGGCGCCGATCGCGGCCACCCGCATGACGCAGGACATCCTGCCGCCCGAGGTGTTTGAGAAGCTGACCCCAGAGTATGTGGCACCTGTGGTGGCTTATCTGTGCACCGAGGAAGTACCCGAAACCGCGTCGGTGTTCATCGTCGGCGGCGGCAAGGTGCAGCGGGCCGCACTGTTCCAGAATTCCGGCGTGACGTTCACCGAGGTGCCGTCGGTGGATGATGTCGCAGGCAAGTGGGGCGAGATCGTTGACCTGGCGGCGGCCGAGCGGGCTACCTTCAGCCTCGGCTGATCTCGGCAAGCTTGTCTTGGAGCCCTAGGTGAGCACGGCCGGAATCGTTCTCGTCGCACTGGCGATCGCGGTCGGCTTGGCCGGCATCGTCGCGCCGGTCCTGCCGGGCGGGCTGCTAGTAATCGCGGCCATCGGTGTGTGGGCGTTCGTCGAGAACACCGCGGTGTCCTGGGTGACGTTCGGAGTTGCGACAGCCTTTTTCGTCGTCGCCGAGATCATTAAGTACACCTGGCCCATCAAACGCATGCGGCAGGCCGAGGTCCGCAACTCGGTACTCGTGGTCGGCGCGTTGGCAGGAGTTGTCGGCTTCTTCGTCGTCCCGGTCATCGGTCTGCTCATCGGTTTCGTGGCGGGCGTGTTCGCCGCCGAAATGGCGATTCGGCGCAACCTCACCCGGGCATGGGCTTCCACCGTGCACGCGCTCAAGGGCGTCGCGCTGTCAGTCGGAGTGGAGTTGACAGGGGCGCTGCTTGCGACGATAACGTGGGCGGTTGGCGTCTGGGTCACCCACGGCTGACCCGAGTTCGCTGGGCCCAAGCTTCAGCTAGCCGGCGTTTGACAGTGGCCTCGGTGTCCATGGCGGTAATGCGAATAACGATCCAACCTTGCTCCAGCAACTCGTCGATGCGGCGGATGTCCTTGTCGAACCGCTCCCGGCTCATTCGGTGATGCTTGCCCTCGTACTCCACAGCGATCTTGAGGTCTCGCCAACCGAGGTCGACGACGCCGATCAGCGCACGGTACTCGTTGTACACCGACAGCTGCGTCTCCGGCCGCGGATAGCCCGCTCGAACGACGATCAGGCGCAACCACGTCTCCCGGGGCGATTCGGCTCCCGGGTCCACGAGCGAAAGTGCTTTCAGAGCTCGACTCTGACCCTTTCGGCCTGGGTGCCGGCGCACGGCGGATTCGATCTCGGCGACGTTGAGCCGAGTTGCTCGCGCCAGAGAGTCCACTGCCGCGACCGCCGCGTCGAGCGGATATCGACGCGCGAGGTCGACAGCCGTGCGCACAGGTGTCGTCACCCGCATGCGGTCGACAATGCAGACCTCGTCCTCGGTGATGGCCGTGGCCCACACGACAATTCCGGCTGTCCGGCGGCGATTGGAATCAATCGCGGTGGCCGGCACTTTGGGGTCAATCCACTTGGCACCATGGAGTGCTGAGGCCGAGCGGCCTGCCAGGATGCCGCGCCCGCGAGTTCTCAGCCAGCATGCCTTCGCTCGGATAACCGCCGTCAGCTCTGTGTGCTTCGAAACATAGACATCGTGGTGTACGGCGACGAACGCTGTACGAAGCTCGTGACGGGTCCGGTCGCCAGCGGCGAGTGCCGCGCTGCCCAGAAACGGTTCGTCCATGCCAGCAGTGTTCTCCAGGGTGCCGACACTTTCCTCGGCATGACTTTGCGAACGTGCCCGAGGCTCCGAGGCTCCGAGGCTCCGAGGCTCTGAGGCTCTGAGGCTCCGAGGCTCTGAGGCCCTGAGGCTCCGAGTCGCCGACATCGGATTGTGCGTAACGCAGTGGCGGAAATCGGGGCCTGAAATCTCCGTGGCGTTACGCGGCTCCGTGACGTAACGCAACACCGTGGCGTTACGCAGCGGCGGAAATCGGGGCCTGAAATCTCAGTGGCGTTACGCGTCCCGGTGGCGTTACGCAACACCGTGGCGTTGCCCGGCCCCGTGGCATACCAACGCCAGTGCGGTTTCCGAACCTGGTCGCTGATCTTTTTCGGTGCAGTCCAGGTGAGTCCATCATCGGAGGAACTGGTGACATAAGCGTGCCGCACATCCTGGCTGGTGC
>CAXMSM010000145.1:0-13701 GCA_964195655.1 uncultured Gammaproteobacteria bacterium
CGAGGAAACAGGAGATGCCCTGGGAACCTTCGCCCGTGCGGGCGAAAAGGTTGTAGAAATCCGCAATTCCGCCGTGGGTGATCCACGCTTTGGCTCCGTCGATCCGGTAGCCGCCATCCACCGCGGCGGCCTTGCAGGCCAGGGCGGCGGCGTCCGAGCCCGCTTCTGTTTCGGAGAGGCTGTAGGCGCCGACCGTCGTTCCGCTGAGCATGTCGGGAATCCAGCGCTGCTGCTGCTCGTCGGTGCCGAACGTCATCAGGGGATGGCAGGACAGACTGTGCACACTGACCGCGACCGCGACAGCGGCCCAGCGAGAGGCGAGCTCCTCGAGTACCTGCAGGTAGACCTCGTAGGGCTGGCCACCGCCGCCCCGGGGTTCGGGGTAGGGCAGGCTGAGCAGTCCCGCGTCGCCGAGCGTCGCGAAGACGCCCTCGGGGTAGATCTCATCCCTCTCGTGGTGATCCACGATCGGGTCGAGAACCTTGTCGCCGATCTGCCGAGCGAGCTCAATCAGTTCGTGTGCCTCTTCGGTGGGAAGTAGGCGTTCGACGGGCATGCCGAAGACAGTACTGCCCCTTTGCGAGGGAGCTGATCGTCCTCTGCGACCGATACGTGGACAGGATCCTGCCGCACGCAGGCGGCTCTGACCGCCGTTCATCAACTTGATGCGCTAGCATCAGATGCGTGCGCACCACGCTTTCTTTGGACGACGACGTGCTGCTCGCGGTGAAGGAACGCGCGCGCCGCGAGCGCCGGACCGCAGGCGAGGTCTTGTCCGATCTTGCCCGGCAGGCGCTGACGCAACAGCACGGCGCCTGTCTGAGTGCAGTAGCGGAGAGCTTTTATGGTTTCGAGCCCTTCGAGCATCGGGGGCCCGCGGTGTCCAACGCTCTCGTTGATCGGCTGCGTGACGAGGAAACCGTGTGATGCGCGCCCTGCTGGATATCAATGTCCTTATCGCACTGCTCGACAGCGATCATGTCGACCACGAGCGTGTTCGCCGGTGGGTCGACGCCGAGATCGTGCACGGCTGGGCGTCGTGTGCAATAACGCAAAATGGCTTGGTTCGAATCATCAGCCAGCCTCGTTACCCCAGCCCAGTGTCACCTTCGCAGGCGATCGCCAAGTTGGCACGTGCCGCGGAGACCGAATATCACGAGTACTGGTCATGTTCGGTCAGCCTGCTCGACGACGAGCTCATCGACCGCTCGCGGTTGCACGGGCATCGCCAGGTAACCGACGCATATCTTCTCGCGCTCGCAACTGCTAATGGCGGCCGGTTCGCGACTCTCGATCAGTCGATCCCAATTGACTCCGTCCGTCACGCCAGCGCGCGAAACCTCACGCTGATCTAATTTCGTCAGGCCCCCACTCTCCTCAGGGCCCCACACTCTTCAGGGCCCCACACTCTTCAGGGCAGAAGCGACCGGAACTCCTCGACGAATGCCACGGTTTCGCGCCGGTCGCCCGAAAGTGGGTGGACCAGTAGCGTTGTCACGCCCGCCTCGGCGAACGCCGCCACTCGTTCCTTGACGAATCCACGCGGCCCGACCAGGGAGACCTGGCGCACGAGCTCATCGGGTACCGCGGCGATGGCGTCTGCCTTCTTGCCCGCCAGGTAGAGGTCCTGGATGTGATTGGCTATCTCGCCGAATCCGTAGCGGGTGGCCAAGTTGTGGTAGAAGTTTCGTCCCTTGGCGCCCATGCCACCGATGTATAGCGCCAATTGTGGTTTGGCCCAGGATAATCGGTCATCCACATCGTCACCGATCGCCAGGCTCGCGCTGGCCATGACGTCGAGCGGGCCCATCGCCGGATCACGCTTGGCGGCACCTGATCGCAGGCTTTCGCCCCAGGCCTCCTCGGCCTTCTCCGGGTAGAAGAAAACCGGCTGCCACCCCTCGGCAATCTCGGCGGTCAGCTCGACGTTCTTCGGCCCGAGTGCGGCGATGGTGATCGGGATCCGTTCCCGTACGGGATGATTGATGAGCTTGAGGGGTTTGCCCAGTCCGGTGCCGCGCTCTGCCGGCAGGGGCACCTGGTAGTACTTCCCGTCGTAGGTGAGGCGTTCGCGCTGCCACACCTGACGGCAGATCTCGACGACTTCGCGGGTGCGGCCCAGTGGCGCGTCGAACGGCATGCCGTGGAAGCCCTCCACGACCTGCGGGCCCGATGTGCCCAGGCCGAGCCGGAACCGGCCGTCGGAGACGTAGTCGAGTCCGGCGGCCGACATCGCCATCAGTGCGGGCGTGCGGGTATAGATCGGGACAACGCCGGTGCCCAGTTCGATCCGTGACGTCTTGGCTGCCAGGAAGCCCAGTTGGCTGACCGCGTCGTAGGAGTAGGCCTCGGCGACCAGTGCGATGTCGACGCCGATTTTCTCGAGTTCGACCACCTCCTCGACCGCATCGAGAAAGCCGCCGGCGTAGCTGAGAAAGATGCCAGTTCGCATTTTCAAGGTATACACCCAACCGGTTGGTTGTCGGCGGCTACGCCTTCAGCAGCGCGACGACCTTGTCAGGAAGGTCCACCGGGTCCTCGGCGAACGGATCCAGTACCGGCGCCTTCGGAAGTTCGGCCTCGGCGTCGGCGAAGTCCTTGTAATCCTTGTTGCCGGCGAGCATGTACAGCAGGTAGCCCGTGAGCAGGGCTCGAACCGTTTTCTGCGATCCTCGGTCCGCCCCGGGCAGTCCGACCGCCGGGGCCAGTCGGCGACCCTCTACCAGGCCCCCGGGCTTGACCTTGGGCGTGCTGCGCAGCGTGGCGGTCTTCCAGGCGCGCGATAACTCCACGGCGTTGGATTGGAGTGTCATCGGATCCTCGGGGGTCATCAGGATCAGGCCCGGCACCTTCAGCGTCGCTGCCGGTTGCTCGGCGGACGGCTTGGTGACCATGGGGTACGCCGCAAACACCGCCTTGGGCCCAGCCGCGATTCCGGCCGCCGCGAACACCGCAGCTGACGCCCCGAAGCCGTGGCCGGCGATGCCCAGCTTTTCAGGGTGCACGCTGATGTCACCGGTGCCCAGTCGCACGCCCGCGATGATGTCCAGCGCCGTGCCCAGGTCGTAAGCCAGATTGAGTACTGACGGCGCTAGCCCTGTCTCGGTGTTGGGGGCGGCAGCGACAATGCCCCACGACGCCAGATGTTCCAGCGTTCCGTGGTAGCGCTGCGCTGATGTGACCCAGTCGTGTGCGAACACCACGGCGGGCAGATTGTTGCCGACGGCAGGGGTATAGACGACGCCCGGTAGCCCGGCAAAGGCCAGGTCACCGCGCATCACGCGGTGTGGGCCGCGGCGGGTCAACGCGGCATAGAGCTTCTTCGTGCGGGCCACCCGATGACCGTAACTCACCAGGGTGCGATGTGTGCCTGCACTAGGCTGGATGGCTATGTGTGGAATCGTCGGCTACGTCGGGCAGCGTCCCGCCTGCGAGATCGTCGTCGATGCGCTGCACCGCATGGAGTACCGGGGGTACGACTCCGCTGGCATAGCGCTCGTCGATGGTCAGGGTGGGCTCACCGTGCGCCGCAAGGCAGGCCGCCTCGCCAATCTTGAGGCTGCTCTGGCCGAGGATGGGGCCGATAATCTTGTCGGCGCGACCGGGATTGGGCACACCCGGTGGGCCACCCACGGCAGGCCCACGGACCGAAATGCTCATCCGCATCGGGATGCCAGTGGAAAGTTCGCGGTAGTCCACAACGGCATCATCGAGAACTTCGCCGCGCTGCGTGATGAGCTCGAAGGCGCCGGCGTGGAGTTCGCCAGCGACACCGACACCGAGGTCGCCGTCCATCTGGTCGCGCGTGAGTACGCCCTCGGCGAGAACGCAGGAGACTTCCCGGCGTCGGTCCTATCGGTCCTTCGTCGGCTCGAGGGTCATTTCACGTTGGTCTTCGTGTATGCCGACGAACCGGGCACCATCGTGGCGGCCCGGCGTTCCACGCCGCTGGTGCTCGGCGTGGGTGATGGCGAGATGTTCGTCGGCTCTGATGTGGTCGCATTCATCGAGCACACCCGCGAGGCTGTCGAACTCGGTCAGGATCAGGCCGTCGTGGTCACCGCCGATGGCTACCGCATCACCGATTTTCAGGGCAATCCCGCTGATTCCTCTACGGACTACCGGGTCTTTCATGTCGACTGGGACACCTCGGCCGCCGAAAAGGGTGGTTACGAGTACTTCATGCTCAAGGAGATCGCTGAGCAGCCGGCTGCAGTCTCCGACACCCTGCTTGGCCACTTCATTGACAATCGCATAGTGCTCGACGAGCAGGGCCTGTCCGATCAGCAACTGCGCGAGATCGACAAGGTCTTCGTCGTGGCTTGCGGTACCGCGTGTCATGCCGGGCTGGTGGCCAAGTACGCGATCGAGCATTGGACCCGCTTGCCGGTAGAAGTCGAGCTCGCGAGCGAGTTCCGGTACCGCGACCCGGTTCTCGACAGCAACACGCTGGTCGTAGCGATCTCGCAATCCGGTGAGACCGCCGACACGCTCGAGGCAGTGCGGCACGCCAAGGAACAGAAGGCCAAAGTACTCGCCATCTGCAACACCAACGGCAGTCAAATACCTCGGGAATGCGACGCGGTGCTCTATACCCGCGCCGGACCGGAGATCGGTGTGGCATCGACCAAGACGTTCCTGGCGCAGATCGCCGCCAGTTACCTTGTCGGACTGGCCCTTGCGCAGGCACGCCGCACCATGTTCCCCGACGAGGTTGCGCGCGTCTATCGCGACCTAGAGGCAATGCCAGACCTGATCGCGCGCGTGTTGGACACTGTAGATCCCGTCGCCGAACTGGCCAAGCGACTCGCTTCGTCGCAGACCGTGCTGTTCCTCGGCCGCCACGTGGGGTACCCGGTCGCGCTCGAAGGTGCGCTCAAGCTCAAGGAATTGGCCTACATGCACGCCGAGGGCTTCGCCGCGGGCGAGCTCAAGCACGGCCCGATCGCTCTCATCGAGGACGACCTGCCCGTCATCGTCGTGATGCCATCACCGAAGAACGCGGCGATGCTGCACTCCAAGCTGCTGTCGAACATCCGGGAAATCCAGGCCCGCGGAGCCCTGACGATCGTCATCGCCGAGGAGGGGGACGAGACTGTACGGCCTTGCGCTGACTATCTGATTGAAATCCCTGCAGTGCCAACACTATTGCAACCGCTGCTGTCGACGATCCCGCTTCAGGTTTTCGCCGCCGGCGTCGCGCAGGCGCGGGGATACGATGTCGACAAGCCGCGCAATCTGGCGAAGTCAGTCACTGTCGAGTAGCTGCATGATTTCAACGGATTCGGCGCGGTTACGTACCCGCAAGGTCGCTTTTCGCGCCCGATTCGCCGGTAGCGTGGGGTGAATGCGGTACTTCTACACGGCCGACGAGATCCGGTCCGCTGAAGCGCCGCTGTTGGCGTCCCTTCCTGACGGTCGGTTGATGCGACGGGCCGCCTTCGGTCTGGCGACTGCGATAGCCCACGAGCTCGGCACTGTCAGCGGTCGCACCCTGTGCGCGGTTGTCGGCTCCGGCGATAACGGTGGCGACGCACTGTGGGCGGCGACGTTCCTGCGCCGCCGCGGCGCGGGTGTGACTGCGATCCTGCTCAATCCCGGGCACACACACCCGGAAGCCCTCGCGGCGTTCTTGCGGTCTGGGGGTCGTACCGTTGTAAAACTGCCTGCAGCAACTGATCTGGTGATCGACGGTGTCGTGGGGATCTCCGGCTCCGGACCTCTGCGACCCGATGCGGCAGCGGTCTTCGATTCGGTCGGGAAGGCGGGCATCCCGGTCGTCGCCGTCGATCTACCCAGTGGCGTCGATGTCCAGACAGGCGCGGCCGACGGTCCGCACGTCACACCGTCGGTCACAGTCACGTTTGGCGGGCTCAAGCCCGTCCACGCATTGCGAGCTTGTGGGCGCATCGAGTTGATCGACATTGGGCTGGATCTACCGCCGAGTCGGATGGTGGGATTCGACGCCGGCGACGTCGCCGCCCGCTGGCCGGTGCCCGGGCCCGCCGACGACAAATACACCCAGGGCGTGACCGGCGTAATGGCCGGGTCGTCGACCTACCCCGGGGCCGCGGTGCTGTGCGCCGGAGCCGCGGTGGCCGTCACATCGGGCATGGTCCGTTATGCGGGAAGTGCTGGGCAACAGGTTATTTCGCAATGGCCCGAGGTTATCGCCACCCCTGGTCCCGCCGTGGCGGGACGGGTCCAGGCTTGGGTCGTCGGGCCCGGCCTGGGCACCGATGAGGCCGCTGCGGCGGCGTTGCGCTTCGCGCTGGACAGCGATGTCCCCGTGATCGTTGACGCCGATGCGTTGACGATGCTGGCCGCCCACCCGGACCTGCTCGCGAATCGTCGGGTCCCGACGGTCCTGACGCCGCACGCCGGCGAGTTCGCGCGAGTGGCCGGATCGCCCCCCGGCGCGGATCGTGTCGGCGCCACTCGCCGGCTGGCCGATCGGCTGGGCGTCACCGTGCTACTCAAGGGCAACGTCACCGTCATCGCCGAGCCTGGCGGCAAGGTTTATCTCAACGCCGCCGGCCAGTCGTGGGCGGCGACCGCCGGTTCCGGTGATGTACTTTCCGGCATCATCGGCGCACTGTTGGCTGCGGGCCTACCGCCCGGCGAGGCGGCGGCCGCGGCAGCATTCGTCCATGCGCGCGCCGCTGAGGGCTCCGCACGGGACCCCGGACCGGGATCCGTGCCGACATCGGCTTCACGAATAGTTGCCCATCTGCGAACAGCGCTGGGTTCCATCCTCTAGAAAGAATGACATGCCCAACGTTTCCCGCCATTCAGAGCTGACCCCTGCCTACACCGGGCGGCTGTCCACGACTCCGCTGCCTACCCTTCGGCTGCGCGACGAGCCGATGGATCCCGAACAGACGTACCAGTTCATTCACGATGAGCTGATGTTGGACGGCAGCTCCCGGCTCAACCTGGCCACCTTCGTGACGACGTGGATGGATCCCGAGGCCGAGCGGCTGATGGCCGAAACGTTCGACAAGAACATGATCGACAAGGACGAGTACCCGGTCACCGCCGCCATCGAGCAACGCTGCGTATGCATGGTCGCCGATCTATTTCACGCCGAGGATCTGCGCGATGACGATCCGTCCACCGCGGTCGGGGTGTCCACCGTCGGGTCCAGCGAGGCCGTGATGCTCGCGGGTCTGGCGCTGAAGTGGCGGTGGCGGGAGAAAGTGGGCGTCTCGAAGAAGGGCGGCTGGAAGCGACGCACCCCGAACCTGGTGATGGGGTCGAACGTGCAGGTGGTGTGGGAGAAGTTCTGCCGGTATTTTGACGTCGAGGCCCGTTACCTGCCGATGGAAGAAGGGCGCTACGTCATCACACCGGAGCAGGTGATCGATGCCGTCGACGAGGACACCATCGGCGTCGTGGCGATCCTGGGCACCACCTTTACCGGTGAGCTTGAGCCGGTCGCCGCCATCTGTGCGGCGCTGAACAAGATCGCCGCGGATGGCGGGCCAGACGTTTCGGTACACGTCGACGCGGCGAGCGGCGGCTTTGTGGTGCCCTTCTTACACCCCGATGTGAAGTGGGATTTCCGGCTGCCGCGGGTGGTGTCGATCAACGTCAGCGGACATAAGTACGGCCTGACCTACCCGGGCATCGGATTCGTGGTGTGGCGCAGCGCCGAGCACCTGCCGGAGGAACTGGTGTTCCGGGTGAACTATCTCGGTGGCGACATGCCGACGTTCACACTGAACTTCTCCCGTCCCGGTAATCAGGTGGTGGGCCAGTATTACAACCTTCTGCGCCTGGGCCGGGATGGCTACATCAAGGTGATGCGGTGTCTGTCGGACACCGCGCAGTGGTTTGCCCGCGAACTGGCCGCCATGACTGGACCCGACGACAAACCGGTGTTCGAGGTAATCACCGACGGATCGGCGATTCCGGTGTTGTCATTCAGGCTCGTGAAGGGCGCCAAGTACACCGTGTTTGACATCTCGGCGCTGTTGCGCAGCTACGGCTGGCAGGTGCCGGCCTACACGATGCCGGACAACGCCAGCGACATCGCTGTGCTGCGCGTGGTGGTACGCGAGGGCTTCTCAGCGAACCTGGCCCGCGCGTTGCGCGACGACCTCGTGGAGGTGCTGGGCAAGCTGGGCAAGGCGGATATCGGCGGCTTCGCCGATGAGTCGCACTTCGCCCACTGAACCCACGGCTGGGACAATGGGTTGCAGTGATCAACTCCGCGGACATGACCCAGAGCGTGCCGAGGGCACCGAGAGCATTGCCCACTGCGTCAATTGACCTCGAGGCCGTCGCCCACAACGTGGCTACGCTGCGTGAATGTGCAGGCTCAGCTGCGGTGATGGCCGTGGTCAAGGCTGACGGCTACGGCCACGGCGCCGCCCCGGTAGCGCGCGCCGCACTGGCCGCAGGCGCCACCGAGCTTGGAGTCGCAACGCTCGACGAGGCGTTTGCGCTGCGGCGAGAGGGCATCACTGCACCCGTTCTGTCCTGGTTGCACAACCCGGACACCGACTTCGCGCCCGCGCTGCTGGCCGATATCCAGGTGGCGGTGTCCTGCGAACGTGAGGTCGACGACGTCGTCGCCGCGGTCCGGCGCACCGGCCGCACCGCGACGGTCACCATCAAGGCGGACACCGGCCTGAACCGCAACGGGGTCGGGGCGGCCGGCTATCCGGCGGTGTTGGCGGCGCTACTCCGGGCCCAGGCCGACGACGCAGTGCGGGTGCACGGAATCATGTCGCACCTGGTCCACGGCGACGAACCGAATCACCCACTCAATGACCTGCAGGCGCAGCGGCTGACCGACATGGTGGCCACGGCGCGTCACCACCGGCTCCGCTTCGACGTGGTGCATCTGAGTAACTCGCCCGCGGTCCTGGCGCGTCCCGACCTGGCCTTCGACATGGTGCGGCCGGGGATCGCGGTGTACGGCCTGAGCCCGCTGCCGGAACGCGGCGACATGGGCCTGCGCCCGGCGATGACGGTGACATGCCCGGTGGTGATGATCCGCCCGTTGAAGGCCGGCGACGGTGTGTCCTACGGGCATACTTGGATCGCTGAGCGAGACACGACGGTCGCGCTGGTGCCGGCCGGCTATGCCGACGGTGTCTTCAGAAGCTTGTCCGGCCGCATTGAAGTGTCGATCAACGGGCGGCGGTACCCAGGCGTCGGTCGCATCTGCATGGATCAGTTTATGGTGGATCTCGGCACGGAGCCGACCGGCGTCGCGGTGGGGGACACCGCGATCCTGTTCGGCCCCGGCGCCGAGGGCGAACCGACCGCACAGGATTGGGCGGAATTGCTGGGCACCATCAGCTACGAGGTCGTCACGAGCCCGCGCGGGCGCATCGTCAGGACCTACCAGGGCGGACATGAGCAAGGCGGACGCGAGAATCAATTGGGCATCGGAGGAGGCGGATCTCGGTGAGCGCTCGGGCAGGATGGTTGGCCGGTGCGGCAGGCGCGTCTGCCGTCAGTACCGCCGCCGGGGTTTCGGTGGCACGGTCGCTGCGTCACCGAGTCGCCGATGAAGACCCTTACAGGGACGAGGACTTCGAGCGACTCGACGTCGACCGTGGCTGTGTGGTCACCACGAGGGACGGGGTTCCGCTGGCGGTGCGAGAGGTGGGTCCTGAGGACGCGCCGCTGACCGTGGTATTCGCCCACGGCTTCTGTCTGCGCATGGGCTCATTTCATTTCCAGCGCGCCCGACTCTCTGAGCAGTGGGGGCCCCAGGTGCGCATGGTCTTCTATGACCAGCGGGGCCACGGTGAGTCGGGTTACGCGTCGCCCGATACCTACACCGTCGAACAATTGGGTCAAGATCTGGAGAGCGTGCTGGCCGTCATGGCGCCGCGGGGCCCCGTCGTATTGGTCGGTCACTCCATGGGAGGAATGACGGTGCTGTCGCATGCCCGTCAATACCCACAGCGTTACCCGACCCGCATCGTCGGTGCTGCGCTGATATCCTCTGCCGCAGAAGGTGTTTCACGCTCCCCGCTGGGCGAGATCCTGAGGAATCCCGCGCTTGAAGCAGTCCAGTTCGCCGCGCGCTACGCCCCGAAGCTGGTACATCGGGGCCGTGGCGCCGCACGTAGGGTGATCGGCCCGATTCTGCGGGAGGCGTCCTACGGCGACGAGAAGATCAGCCCCAGCGTCGTGGCGTTCTCCGAGCGGATGATGCACGACACCCCGATCGCCACGCTGGTGGAGTTCCTGCACGCACTCGAGGTGCACGACGAGACCGGGGGTCTGAAGACGCTGAGTAAGGTGCCCACGTTGGTGGCCTGCGGTGACCGCGACATGCTCACGCCGGTGGAGTACTCAGAAGAAATGGACCGTGCGCTCGCAAAGTCGGAGCTTGTGATCGTTTGCGGCGCAGGACATCTAGTTCAACTTGAACGCCCTGACGTCATCGACGACGCGCTGGTGCGGCTTGTCGAACGGGCCACACCGTCAAAGCTCGTTGCGCTGACCCGCCGGATTCGGGACCGAGGGAACAGAAATGGATGAGCGCCGGGGTGCCGGATCCGGCCCGCCGGCGACATCAGGCACATCGGAGCTGCGCACTGCGGAGGACACCATCGCACTGGGGGCCAGGCTGGGTCGCGAACTCCGTGCCGGCGACGTCGTCGTGCTCTCTGGACCGCTGGGCGCTGGAAAAACCGTGCTGGCCAAGGGGATTGCGCAGGCCATGGCTGTCGACGGGCCGGTGCTCTCGCCGACGTTCGTGCTGGCCCGCCTACACCGGCCACGCAAAGCGGACGCGCCCGCGATGGTGCACGTCGACCTGTACCGACTGCTCGATCAGGTTTCGGTAGATCTGCTCACCGAGCTGGATTCACTGGACCTGGACACCGAACTCGAGGACTCGGTCGTGGTAGTCGAATGGGGTGAAGGGGTCGCCGAACGGCTGTCGGAGAGCCACCTTGACATCCGACTGGAACGCGCTTCGGACACCGATGTCCGTACCGCCATCTGGCAATGGAGTAACAGTCGGTGAGCAGACTTCTGCTGGCGATCGACACCGCCACACCCGCGGTGACGGCGGGCGTCGTCCGGCGCGTCGGCGAGCTCACCGAAGTTCTTGCCGAACAGGTGACCATCGATCCCCGCGCGCACGCCGAACGGCTCACCCCCAATATTGGTGCTGCGCTTAGCGATGCCGAGGTCGCCGTCGATCAGCTTGACGGCGTTGTGGTGGGGTGCGGCCCGGGCCCGTTCACCGGGCTCCGGGTGGGTATGGCGACAGCGGCCGCGTTCGGTCATGCCCTCGGCATCCCGGTGCGTGGGGTGTGCAGCCTCGACGCGATTGCGGCCGGGACCACGGGGGAAGTGTTGGTGGTGACCGATGCGCGACGCCGCGAGGTGTACTGGGCGCGCTACCGCGACGGCGTGCGTATCGACGGCCCGGCTGTGAGCGCGGCCGCTAACGTGCCGGACGGCGCCGACGCGGTCGCCGGGTCGCCCGAGCACGTGGGATTGTTCGATCTGCCGCGGCTGGCAGAGGTCTATCCAGGCGCTGCGGGTCTCGTTCGGGCCGTGTCGGATTGGACCGCCGCTCCAGACCCTCTGGTCCCGCTGTATCTGCGCAGACCCGATGCCAAACCGCAGGTGATGAAGCGATGAGCCCCCCGGAAAGCGCTATCCCTAAAAGCGCTATCCCTAAAAGCGCTATTCCTAAAGACGCGCAGTACGGCCCGCTGAAGCCCGATGATGCGGCACGCTGTGCGGAACTTGAAGCCCAATTGTTCGACGGTGACGATCCCTGGCCGGAGCGGGCGTTCCTGGCTGAGCTCAACGCCAAACACAATCACTATGAGGCCGCACGCGTCGACGACAAGCTGGTGGGTTATGCCGGCATCGCCCGGCTCGGCAGGATTCGGCCCTACGAGTACGAGATTCACACCATCGGTATCGACCCCGCGCACCAAGGGCGCGGCATCGGTAGGCAGCTGCTCGCGCGTCTGGTCGAATTCGCCGGTGGTGGACCGATTTTCCTCGAGGTGCGGACCGACAACGCGCCGGCGATCGCGCTCTACGAGAGTGAAGGATTCACCACGGTGGGTATGCGTAAGCGCTACTACCGTGTGAGCGGTGCGGACGCCTACACCATGAAACGGGAGCGGCGATGATCATCCTGGCCATCGAGAGTTCCTGTGACGAGACAGGTGTCGGCATTGCTGAACTCCGCGACGACGGCACGGTCTCCTTGCTGGCCGACGAGGTTGCCTCAAGTGTGGACGAGCACGCCCGCTTCGGCGGTGTCGTCCCCGAGATCGCCTCCCGCGCGCATCTGGAGGCGCTGGGCCCGACGATGCGTCGTGCGCTGCAGGCCGCAGGCCTCGACAAGCCTGATGTCGTCGCGGCCACCATCGGACCCGGTCTGGCCGGGGCGCTCCTGGTCGGAGTCGCTGCGGCAAAGGCATATTCGGCGGCGTGGCAGGTGCCGTTCTACGCTGTCAACCATTTGGGCGGGCACTTGGCCGCCGACGTCTTCGACCATGGTCGGCTGCCCGAGAGCATCGGTCTGCTGGTATCGGGGGGGCACACCAACCTGCTACACGTACGCTCGCTGGGCGAGCCGATCGTCGAATTGGGTTCCACCCTCGACGATGCCGCGGGTGAGGCCTACGACAAGGTGGCCCGACTGCTGGGACTGGGGTATCCCGGTGGCAGGGCGCTCGACGAGCTCGCCCGCACTGGTGATCCCGACGCGATTCTGTTCCCCCGTGGCATGCCTGGGCCCCGCGACGCACCGTATTCGTTCAGCTTCTCAGGGCTGAAGACCGCCGTGGCGCGCTACGTCGAAAGCCATCCCGAGGCGTCCCAGGCGGATGTGGCGGCGGGATTTCAGGAGGCAGTCGCCGACGTGCTGACGACGAAGGCGGTGCGCGCGGCCGCGGATCTCAGGGTGTCGACGCTGCTGATCGCCGGCGGTGTCGCGGCGAACTCGCGGCTGCGGGAACTGGCGGCGCAGCGGTGTGCCGCGGCGGGCCTGACGTTGCGGATTCCGCGGCCGCGGCTCTGCACCGACAACGGCGCGATGATCGCGTCTTTCGCCGCGCACTTGATCGCGGCCGGGGCCGCGGCCTCGCCGCTGGAGGTGGCCAGCGATCCGGGGCTGCCGGTGGTGCGGGGACAGCTGCCGGCGTAGGGAAAAACAGTGTGAGCGTGAGCTCGGCTAGATGCAGGTGACCGTGTTGCGGCCGTTGTCTTTGGCCTGGTACATGGCTATGTCGGCGCGGGCCGTCAGCGCGGAGACGGACTCGCCTGGGACGGCGATGGTGACGCCGATGCTCACTGTTGTGCGGATCGGTTTACCGGATTGGTCGATGGGCTCGGCAGCACTGATGCGGATCTTCTCCGCGACCTGAACGGCTTCGTCGAGGCTGTGCAGGCCGGGTAGCTGAACGAGCATCTCGTCGCCTCCGGAGCGCCCGACGGTGTCGACGTAGGCGAACGCACTGGCGTATCCGGGCTGCCAGGGTCGAGAGCACCAGATCGCCGACAGCGTGCCCCCGGGTGTCATTGACGGCCTTGAAATGATCGACGTCGCAGAACAGCAGGCCCAGATGCGGGCCGGGGGACCGCACGTCGCTCAACGCGACCGTTGAGGCGAGTGATCGCCTCGGCACGGTTCACCAGCCCAGTTAGCGTGTCGTATCGGGCTAGTCGGTCCAGGCGTTGCTCCGCCTCGACCTG
>CAXMSM010000146.1:0-2036 GCA_964195655.1 uncultured Gammaproteobacteria bacterium
GCCGCCACACCGCCAGCCCCACTGCCATCGCGTCGATGCCTCCCATCGTGCCACCGCGGGTGGGCGTGCCGGTCTCACTGTGCCTACCAATGGGTAACGCGTCGGCGGACAGCTTGTGCACATCCCCACCCTGAGCGGCGACCAGCTTGCGAAACCGGTCCATCGCGGACCCGTCGCGCAAGGTCTGCGCCGGATCGACGGCATCCACTCCGGCGACATCGAGCATCTCGCGCGCCAGCGCCAGGGTCAGCTCGACCACGTCGTCGGGTCCACCGCCCTCGAGCACCTCCAGCGATTCGACGACTTCGATGGCATTGCCCACGGTTCGGCCCAGCGGCACGTTCATATCGGTGAGCAGCGCGCGGGTGTCCAGCCCGTACTCGGTGCCCAGATCGACCATGATGCGGGCCAACTCCCGAGACTCCGCCTCGGTGGACAGGAAGGCGCCGGACCCCACCTTGGAGTCCAGCACCAGCCCGCGGGTGCCCTCGGCGATCTTCTTGCTCATCACCGAGCTGGCGATCAACGGCAGCGACTCGGTGGTGGCGGTGACGTCCCGCAGGGCGTAGATCAAGCGGTCGGCGGGGGCCAGTTCCCCGGCAGCGAAGATCGCCGCACCGAGGTCGCAGAGTTGTTGGCGAATCTGGGCCTTGGTGATCTCGGCGGTGAAACCGGGAATGGACTCCAATTTGTCCAGGGTGCCGCCGGTGTGGCCGAGACCCCGACCCGCCGCCTGGGGCACTGCGCCGCCACACGCCATGACGATGGGCACCAACGGAATCGTGATCTTGTCCCCGACGCCGCCCGTGGAGTGCTTGTCGACCAACGCCAGCGGCTTGCCGGTGCCATCGGAGCGGCGAAGGTCAGTGAAGTCCAGCCGCTCCCCCGAATCGACCATCGCGGCAGTCCAGCGGGCGATCTCGGCGGTGGTCATGCCACGCAGGAAGATGGCCATCAGCAGCGCCGACATCTGAGCGTCAGCGACACGGCCGCGCGTGTAGGCGTCGATCATCCAGTCGATGGCCTCGTCCGACAGCACCCCGCCGTCGCGCTTGGTCCGGATGACCGTCGGAGCATCGAGATGCGTCATGACCCTCGGACCCGGGTCAGATCCTCGGGGCCGAAGGCGTCGGGCAGCAGCTCAGACAGCTTCCGCGGGCCCTCGGGGTGGTCGATGAGCATGTTCGGCCCACCGTGTTCGAGGAGCACCTGGCGGCACCGCCCGCACGGCATCAATGTGTGGCCCGCGCGGTCCACACAGGACAGTGCGATCAACCGGCCACCGCCGGTGGAGTGCAGCGCGCACACCACGGCGCACTCGGCACACAGGCCTAGACCGTAGGAAACATTCTCCACATTGCACCCGACCACCATTCGGTGATCGTCCACCAGCGCCGCTGCACCCACCGGGAATCCAGAATACGGTGCGTAAGCCCCAGATAATGCCTCAATCGCCTGGTTCCGCAACGACTTCCAATCAATAGCTACGGTCACCACAGCCCCTTCAAACATACTTGTGAATACATTCCGAAACCTCGTCCGCCAATATCACTTTCTGGACAGGTAAGGCTAACTTTTGCGAATCGGGTTCCACGATCGGCTACAAGGTAGTTCGATAAGCAGTATGAAGTGGGTTTAGATACGAAGTGGGTTTAGAGTCGCCCCGAGGTTTGGGAAGCGGTCCAGGCCACGCCCGTCCGGGGCCAGTGGGACCAGCCCCGAGCGTCCACCGATGGCGTTGGAGGCCAGATGAGTACTCAGACATCGAGTCTGACACCCGGAAGCGGGGACCTGCCCGCTTCGCGAACCCAATCGCAAAGATGGACGTTCTACCGCGGCGATCCGGCTATGTGGTCCTGGGTGCTGCACCGCATCACCGGCGCGACCATCTTCTTCTTCCTGTTCGTGCACGTGCTCGACACCGCGTTGGTGCGGGTCAGCCCGGAGGCCTACAACGAGGTCGTCAGCACCTACAAGACCCCGATCGTCGGTCTTATGGAGATCGGCCTGGTCGCCGCAATCCTTTACCACGCCCT
>CAXMSM010000147.1:0-3760 GCA_964195655.1 uncultured Gammaproteobacteria bacterium
TGAACTGACGATTGCCGATGATCCTGTCTCGGCAATCAACGCCGCTCGGCGGGCGGCCGGGGGACCGTTGGGTCCTTTGGGTGCCGCTCAGGGCGACCCCTACCCGATCGGGGCCGACGGCTTCGGTCAGGATTTCGTCAACGGCAAGATCTTCTACAGTCCGGGCACCGGTGCGAACGTCGTGACCGGGCAGGTACTGGCCAAATACGAGAGTGTCGGCGGTCCTGAGGGTGACCTCGGTTTCCCGATCGCCACCGGGTCCGACGGTGGCGTGGGATCGGCGACCCGGATGAGCACATTCGCCGCTGCCGACAATCCGGTGATCTTCTGGACGCCCGACCACGGTGCGGTCATCGTTCGCGGCCCGATGAATGCCGCATGGGACAAGCTTGGCGGTGCTACCGGTGAGATCGGTGTACCCAAGGCAGACCAGACCCAGAAGGGTGATGTCATCACCCAGCGTTTCAGCGGTGGAACGATCTCCTGGAACTCGACCTCGAAGAAGTTCAGCACTGAACCAGCCAATCTCGCATCGCAGTTGGCCGACCTCCAGGTGCCCGAACAGGAATTGCCGCCGGCACCGGATACAGACAGCGGCAGTGGGTTCCAGTGGACATGGTGGTGGCTGCTCGCCGTCGTGCCAGTGCTGCTGTTGGTGGGCCTGGTAGCTTTCGCCGCTGTGCGGAATCGCCGCCGCGGTGATGAAGGGGACCTTTTCGGCCCGAATGTCGGCGCTCTAATGGACGGCGACCAGGGCTTCGAACCAGCCAAGCCGGGCGGAGACCAACAGGGTGAGGACGGTCGCGAGGACACACTGTTCGGTGACCGCTATGCCAATGAGGGACTCGGCCCGTTGACTTCAACCGGACCGGCGGCACCGGCCACCTCCGACGAGTTTCCATCAGGACCGTTGAGCTTCTGGGGTGCACCAGTGCAGACCGAGGCGTTGCGCGAAACCGATGAGGAGTTCAGGGAACTCGCTGTGGAGCAGGAGGACCCGGACGCCGTCGACACCGCACCGACGCGAGTCCCGACGACCGCTGAGGTCAACGCTGAGGCAGACCCGATTTTCACTCGCGACTACGAACCGCCGATCGCGTTCGGCCGGGATCCGTTGACCGACACCGGCCGTCACTCCCGCATCGACATCGACGAACCGACTCCTTCGACCACCACGCTGCATCTGCCGCTCGATGATCCAAGTGACATTCCTGAGGGTTATCCGATCAAGGCAGACACTCAGTCGGGTCTGTACTGGACGCCCGACAGCGCCGACTACGATGACGCGCCCGTCGAGATCTGGTTCGCCAGTGAGGAAATAGCCCGCACGAACGGCTTCATCTCAGGGGAGTAGCCGCGGCCATCCCGCGTCAGATTTTGCGGATGACGGTGACAACCTTGCCCAATACCGTCGCGTCGTTGCCGGGGATGGGATCGAAAGCAGGGTTATGCGGCATCAGCCAAACCTGACCACGCGTGCGCTTGAAGGTCTTCACGGTGGCTTCACCGTCGATCATGGCCGCGACGATGTCGCCGTTGTCGGCGACGCTCTGCTGCCTGATGGCCACCCAGTCGCCATCGCAGATCGCGGCGTCAACCATAGAGTCACCAACCACCTTGAGTAGGAACAGCGAGCCCTCCCCAACCAGTTCGCGCGGCAGCGGGAATACGTCTTCGACAGCTTCCTCGGCCAGAATGGGCCCACCGGCCGCGATCCGTCCGAGAACCGGGACGTACGTCGGTTCCGGCAAAGCGTCGGAACCCGACACTTCGGTGGTCGCGATGGGTGCACCACCGTCATGAGCGCCGCGCACGTCGACCGCGCGGGGACGGTTGGCGTCTCGACGTATATAGCCCTTGCGCTCAAGCGTGCGCAGTTGGTGAGCAACTGACGAGGTCGAGGTCAGCCCGACAGCATCTCCGATCTCTCTGATGCTTGGCGGATATCCACGAGTCGTCACCGACGCGCGGATGACATCGAGAATCGAGCGTTGACGCTCGGTCAGACCCGAATCGCGCCCGCCCCGGCCGCCGACGCTATTCGTGTTGCCACTGCTGTCGTCGTTCATGAGCCCGAATGTAACCTGGACCGCCCCAAGAATCAAACATGTGTTCGACGCGTGTCGTCGGCGCGGGCGGTCTGATTCCGGCCCTATGTGATGCAGCGGACTAAATGTCGGTGGGGCGCCCTAGTCTTCCAGGTCTCCGCAACAGTTCGATCACATGTTCTATTAATCGAACGCATGATCGAGTACGGTTCGAACACAGGAGCGAAACCCGCGGGACCGAAAGGGCAGACAGATGACAATCCTCCATACTCACCTCCACACTCGCCGCCACACTCGCCGCCACACTCGCGAGGCTTGGAACGAATTCGAGTGCGAGTCCCGGCCCGCGGTGCGGGACACATCGGTCTCTGCGCCCCGCTTGCGGCCGACTGCCGCGACGCGCAGGCCGCATTCGTCGCGGCCCGGTGGGGAGCCGATGCGACACCGCGGTACGGGTGTGCTGATCTCGCGAGCATCCCATCGCCGGCGGCCGATCACACCCGCGACCACTGTGATGTTGGCGTTGATCGCCGGCGCGATCACGTTGTGGTTAGGTCTGGTTGCCCAGTTCGGAGGCGTGGCCGGCGGTCAAGCCGAGATTCCAGGTCGTCTGGCGGTAGTGCAGGTCCAGGCGGGCGAAACGCTGCTACACGTGGCTCAGCGGGTGGCGCCGGATGTACCAGCCGGCGATGTCGTCGAGCGGATCCGCGAACTGAACGAACTCGAGTCGGTGGCCATCGACGTGGGACAGACGCTTATTGCACCCGTCAGTTGAGGTCGCGATAGCGAATTGAAACACCCTGCTGCTCAAGCACTCTAAGGAGTTGCGACGTGAAGCACGTGCAAAGAGGCCCGGGGCTGGGCCGTCCGCGCGTCGCGCAGGTACGCTCGAAGGCGTCCGAAGCGGTTGTCTGTGGGTGCGGCGAAGGAGCGGTGATGCACTGTCCGTTTTGCCGTAATCCCGACTCACGGGTGGTTGATTCCCGCGAGACCGACGAAGGGCAGGCGATTCGCCGGCGCAGGTCATGCCCCGAGTGCGGGCGGCGGTTCACGACCGTCGAGACTGCGGTGCTGGCAGTGGTCAAGCGCAGCGGCGTCACCGAGCCCTTCAGCCGGGAGAAAGTCATCAAGGGGGTGCGCCGGTCCTGCCAGGGCCGCCAGGTGGATGACGACGCACTCAATCTGCTGGCTCAGCAAGTCGAGGATGCGGTGCGCGCGACGGGTTCTCCTGAAGTGCCCAGTCACGAGGTAGGCCTGGCGATCCTCGGGCCGCTGCGCGAACTCGACGAGGTGGCCTATCTGCGGTTCGCCTCGGTGTACCGGTCATTCTCGTCGGCGGAGGACTTTGAGCGGGAGATCGAGGCACTGCGGGCGCACCGCGCAGTATCGGCGCAGGATGAGCCTGCTCAGTCGGTCTGACGGGCTCAGTCGATCTGACGGGCTCCGTCGTCGACGACCCGTCCGGCGACCTGCGCCCAGCCGTCGGGACTCCACGTGGTCTCGATGATCGACCCCTGCCCCTGCACGATGGTCAGGTCGCGGCTGAGGTGCTCGGTGATGCGGAGGGCCGCCGCACCTGTGGCTTCGTCTTCGGGCACCCCCAGGTTAGCGGCAAACATCCTGGACCTGATCGTGCCGGCAGGCTCGTCCAGCCAGGTCCACAGGTAGTGCTCGGTGTCGTCAGGGTAGTCATCGGGGTCGGCGGCCGACAG
>CAXMSM010000148.1:0-6708 GCA_964195655.1 uncultured Gammaproteobacteria bacterium
ATTGGTTGTCCGCCAACAAGGGATTGGCTCCTGGCGGGCACGGCATTGTTGGCGCCGCGCAGGGCGGCAC
Organism: uncultured Gammaproteobacteria bacterium; assembly: GCA_964195655.1. Taxonomy (GTDB): domain Bacteria; phylum Actinomycetota; class Actinomycetes; order Mycobacteriales; family Mycobacteriaceae; genus Mycobacterium. The sequence goes on from CAXMSM010000148.1 coordinate 71, forward strand.
CGGCGCACTGACCATGGCGACCTTCCATCCCGACCGCTACCGGTTCGCCGGGTCGCTGTCGGGGTTCCTCACCCCGTCTTCCACCACGATGAACGGTGCCATCACCGCCGGGCTTGCGCAGTTCGGCGGTGTCGACACCCAGAACATGTGGGGCCCGGCCCAGTTCGGCCGGTGGAAGTGGCACGATCCCGAGGTGCACGTGCAGATGCTGGTGGACAACGGCACGCGGCTGTGGGTGTACAGCCCGGGCACCACTACGTGCAGTGATCCGCCGGCGATGATCAACTACTGCGCCCAGGCCCAGGGCAGCAACCGCTTCTACTACCAGCAATACCGCGGGATCGGCGGGGACAACGCCCACTTCGATATCCCGGCCGGGGGCAACCACGACTGGGGTTCATGGAGCGCGCAGCTGGCGGCGATGTCGGGCGACTTGGTTGCGACCATCAGGTAAGCGCGCCCTTCGCATGTGGGGTGCCCCGTGGTGAGCCGGTACCTTAGAGGGGTGCAGCACGGGTCAAGATCGTCGATGGCAGGAATGGCAGGCGTGTCACTGCTCCTCGCTTCGTCGGCGGCCTGGGTGACGGGGTGTTCGCCCAGCGACGAGATAATGGGCCTAGGGCCGCAGATGGAGATCGCTCCTGCGCAAGGCCAGTCCAGCGCGCAGATCCCCGGTGCTCCGCAGTCCAGCGCTCAGTCCAACGCACTGATCGTCACCCCGCGGCAGCGTGCCTACCTTGACGCACTGGACGCGGCCGGCGTGGAGCCGTCCGGTGATCTGACTGCGCTGAGCATCGGCTCCTACGTGTGTCAGGCGCGTGCGGCAAGGCACACCGATCAGGCGGTGTGGGACTTCGTGGCGCCACTGGTGCGCGACGACGTCACCGAATCCGACAATCACAATGGCGCGCGTGCGATGGCGCCGTCCGCGGATGAGCTTCGCTCCGCAACCTCGGATTATATCCGGATGGCGATACTGCGACTCTGCTAGCAGGAGCGCAAATACTCAGGAGCACCAATACTTGATGGCTACTACTTGATGGCTACTACGTGATGGCTAAGACCAACCGGCGGAAGCGTCACCGACTTCTCGCACTGTTTGCGGCTGGGGCGGTGGGCCTCGCGGTGGTGCTGATCGTGGCGATCGTGGTCTTTGTCCTGCGTAGGCCCGACACGCCGCCGACCGCCATCCCTCCCAGTGCGGCCCCGCCGACGGCGGTGCCTGGCACCAAGAAGCCGCGTCCGGCGTTCCAGGACGCCAACTGCCCGGATGTTCAGCTGGTCTCGATTCCCGGCACGTGGGAGTCTTCGGTACAGCTCGACCCGCTCAATCCCGTGCAGTTCCCGGCCGCGCTGCTGCTCAACGTGACCAACCCGATTCGTCAGCAGTTCGACTCGGACCGCCTCGAGGTGTTCACCGTTCCGTACACCGCGCAGTTCCACAACCCGCTGTCGGCGGACCAGCAGATGTCCTACAACGACAGCCGCACCGAGGGCACCCGCGCTGCGTTACAGGCGATGACGGACATGAACAACCGCTGCCCCTTGACCAGCTATGTCCTGGTCGGGTTCTCGCAGGGCGCTGTGATCGCCGGGGACATCGCCAGCGACATCGGTAACGGCCGCGGCCCCGTCGACGAGGATCTGGTGCTCGGTGTGATGCTGGTCGCCGACGGCCGCCGCCAGGCGGGTGCCGGTCAGGAAGTTGGACCCAACGCCGAAGGTCAGGGCGCGGAGATCACGCTGCACGAGATACCTACGCTCTCGGCGCTTGGTCTGACGATGTCGGGTCCGCGGCCGGGTGGGTTCGGGATGCTGAACAACCGCACGTACGAGATCTGCGCGCGCGGCGATCTGATCTGCGCAGCGCCGGAATCGGCGTTCGACATCACCCAGCTGCCCAAGACGCTGGAGGTGCTCAGCGGCGGGGCGGGCCAGCCTGTGCACGCGTTGTACGCAACGCCGGATTTCTGGAATCTCGACGGTCTGCCCGCTACGCAGTGGACACTGAACTGGGCTCAGGGTTTGGTCGATAACGCTCCGCAGCCAAAACATGGCTGATACGTGACCGGGTTGATTTGGCCCTGGTGAGGGTCTCGCTTAACATTAAGGAAAATCTAAGAGCGTTGTCCGGCGGTTGAGGTGTGGGAAGTCTTCTCCCCGGTACGATCTTCGGGGTCGGGATGGAATCCCGCGTGGATGGAGCGGATCACCGATCCCGTTCGATTGGAGTATGTGAGATGGCCTTCCATAACCCGTTCATCAAGGACGGGCTGATCAAGTTCCCCGACAGCGGGAGCCTGGTCAAGCACGTCGAACGATGGGCGAAGGTTCGTGGGGACAAGGTCGCTTACCGCTTCGTAGACTTCTCGACCGAGCGTGACGGTGTCGAGCGGGACCTGAGCTGGGCCGCCTTCGGCGCCCGCAATCGGGCGATCGGGGCACGATTGCAACAGGTCACCGAGCCGGGCGACCGGGTGGCCATCCTCTGCCCGCAGAGTCTCGACTACCTCGTCGCGTTCTTTGGCACGTTGTACTCCGGCCGCATCGCTGTGCCGCTGTTCGATCCGTCCGAGCCCGGTCACGTGGGCCGCCTGCATGCCGTGCTCGACGACTGCGGCCCGTCGACGATCCTTACCACCACCCAGTCGGCCGAGGGGGTACGAAAGTTCTTCCGCAGCCGGCCGGCCAAGGAGCGACCGCGAGTGATCGCAGTCGACGCAGTGCCCGACGAGGTCGGTGCCACGTGGGAGCCGGTCGATGCCAATCTCGACGCCGTCGCGTATTTGCAGTACACCTCCGGATCCACGCGCATCCCCACCGGGGTGGAGATCACCCATCTGAACCTCGCGACCAACGTGGTGCAGATCATTGAGGCGTTGCAGGGCGAAGAGGGCGACCGCGGCGTCACGTGGCTGCCCTTCTTCCATGACATGGGCCTGGTCACGGCTCTGTTGCCCACGGTGATCGGTCACTACATCTCTTTCATGACCCCCGCGGCATTCGTCCGGCGGCCGAGTCGCTGGATCCGTGAGATGGCGCGTAAGCCCGATGACACCGGCGGCGTCATCTCGCCGGCGCCGAACTTCGCGTTCGACCACGCCGCGATACGCGGTCTCCCCAAGGAGGGTGAGCCGCCGCTGGACCTGTCGAACGTGAAAGCGATCCTCAACGGTAGCGAGCCGATCTCGGCGGCCACGGTGCGAAACTTCAACGAGGCCTTCGGGCCGTACGGTTTTCGGCCGGAGGCGATCAAGCCGTCCTACGGTCTGGCCGAGGCCACGCTGTTCGTCTCGTCGACCCGCTTCAACGAGCTGCTGAAAATCATCACCGTCGATCGGGAGCAGCTCAACAACCACCGTTTCGTCGAGGTGCCCGCCGACTCACCGAGCGGCGTCGCGCAGGCCTCGGCCGGACTGGTCGGGGTGGCCGAATGGGCGGTCATCGTCGACGCGGAGTCGTCCTCCGAGCTCGCCGATGGTGAGATCGGCGAGATCTGGATCAGCGGCCAGAATATGGGCGTCGGCTACTGGAACAAGCCCGAAGAGACCGCCGCGACTTTTCACAACATCCTCAAGTCGCGCACCAGCCACTCGCACGCCGAGCGTGCCGCCGACGACGCAACGTGGGTGCGCACCGGGGACTACGGCGCGTATCACGACGGCGAGCTCTACATCACCGGCCGCGTGAAGGACCTGGTGATCATCGACGGTCGCAACCATTACCCGCAGGATCTGGAGTACTCGGCCCAGGAGTCGACCAAGGCGCTGCGGACGGGGTTCGTGGCGGCGTTTTCGGTGCCGGCAAACCAGCTTCCCGACGAGGTGTTCGACAACGCTCACGCCGGCCTCAAACGTGACCCAGAGGACACCTCCGAACAGCTGGTCATCGTCGGGGAGCGGGGGCCCGGTGCGCACAAACTCGAGATGGGCCCGGTCGCCGACGATATCCGCGCCGCGATCGCGGTGCGCCACGGTGTGACGGTGCGCGACGTGATGCTGACCCCGGCCGGCGCGATCCCGAGAACCTCGAGCGGCAAGATCGGCCGGCGCGCCTGCCGGTCGGCCTACCTGGACGGCAGCCTGCGCAGCGGCAAGGTCGCCAACGCCTTCCCGGATGAGACGGACTGACGCTCAACTACAGCAACGGCTACGGCGGCCTCCCGGCTGCGTGTCGATCGTGAGGTTATGTGAATATGGTTGAAGTACAAGATGATTCGGCTAGCGAACCGGATTCCGGCGCTGTTCCGAACATGACGGTCGTCGAGATGCGGGAATGGTTACGCAACTGGATCGGCAACGCCACGGCACAGGCACCCGATTCGATCAGTGAATCGACACCGATGGTCGAACTGGGTCTGTCGTCGCGTGACGCCGTCGCGATGGCTAGCGACATCGAAGATCTCACCGGGGTGACATTGACCGCCACAGTTGCGTTCCGGCACCCGACCATCGAAGCGCTGGCCAAGGTTATCGTCGACGGCGAGCCCTACGATGCGGGGGCTGACACCGCCGATATCGACTGGTCGCGCCACACAGACGAGACCGAAGAGGGCCGGCTCAACATTGCGATCGTGGGCGTCGCCACCCGCTTCCCGGGGGACATGAACACGCCCGAGCAGATGTGGGCCGCTCTCCTGGACGGGCGTGATGCGATCACCGACCTGCCCGAGGGGCGGTGGTCGGAGTTTCTCGAGGAACCGCGAATCGCCGAGAGGGTCGCCAAGGCCCACACCCGTGGTGGCTACCTCTCCGACATCAAGGGCTTCGACTCTGAGTTCTTCGCGCTATCGAAGATGGAAGCCGACAACGTCGATCCGCAACAGCGGATGGCGTTGGAGCTCACGTGGGAAGCCTTGGAGCAGGCAAGAATTCCGGCGTCTAGCCTGCGCGGGCAGAGCGTCGGCGTGTACGTCGGCAGTTCTACGAACGACTACACTTTCCTGGCCGTAGCCGACCCATCGGTTGCCCACCCCTACGCCATCACCGGCGGCGCGAGTTCCATCATCGCCAACCGGGTTTCCTACTTCTTCGATTTTCGTGGGCCGTCGATGACCATCGACACTGCCTGCTCATCGTCGCTTGTCGCCACGCACGAGGGCGTCAAGGCCCTGCGCGCGGGAGACGCGGATGTGGTGATAGCCGGTGGCGTCAACGCGCTGATCACCCCGATGGTGACGGTCGGCTTTGACGAAGTCGGTGGCGTGTTGGCGCCGGACGGCCGGATCAAGTCCTTCTCGCAGGACGCCGACGGGTATGCCCGGTCTGAGGGCGGCGGCATGTTGGTGCTCAAGCGACTAGCCGACGCCCGCCGTGACGGTGACGAGATCTTCGCGGTCATCGCGGGCAGTGCGGTCAACCACGATGGCCGGTCCAACGGCCTGCTCGCGCCCAATCCGGACGCTCAGGAAGCGGTGCTGCGCAAGGCCTACAAGGACGCCGGAATCGATCCCCGGACCGTGGATTACATCGAGGCACACGGCACCGGCACGATACTCGGTGACCCGATCGAGGCCGACGGACTGGGCCGGGTCATTGGCAGGGGTCGTGCCGACGACAAGCCAGCCCTCCTGGGTGCAGTGAAATCCAATGTGGGACACCTGGAATCGGCCGCAGGAGCGGCAAGCCTCGCCAAAACGGCGCTGGCACTGCGCAATAACAAGATCCCGCCGTCGATCAACTACACCGGCCCAAACCCATATATCGACTTCGACAAGGAACACCTCAAGGTCGCCGATACCGTCACCGATTGGCCGCGCTACAGCGGCAAAGCCATCGCCGGCGTATCCGGTTTCGGCTTCGGCGGCGCCAATGCGCACCTAGTGCTGCGCGAGGTGCTACCGGGCGACCTCGTCGAGCCTGAATTGGACACCGTCGTCGCGGTGCCCGCGGAGCCGAGCCAGCCTGCGCAGTACGTCGGCGGCGTGCGGATGGATGAGTACGGCGAATTCGTTCAGAATGACGATGATGATGATGACGACGACGATGGTGCACTGGACCGGCCCGTCGCGGCCGTGGACGACGAACCCGAGCTGCCCGGGCTGACCGATGAGGCGCTGCGCCTGGTGGCCGTCGCTCGCGAGGAGCTCGCTGCCAGTGACAACGATCCAGCGGCGGATCCGACCGCAAAGCTAGTGCCGCTTGCAGTTTCGGGATTCCTGACCTCGCGCAAGAAAGCTGCAGCCGCCGAGCTCGCGGACTGGATCGACAGCCCGGAAGGGCGGGCGTCGTCGCTTCAGTCCATCGGGCGTTCGCTGTCGCGACGCAACCACGGCCGTTCCCGCGCGGTTGTGCTGGCCCACGACCACGATGAGGCGATCAAAGGGCTGCGTGCCCTCGCCGACGGCAAGCCGAGCCCGATCGTGCTCAGCGCCGACGGCCCGGTTACCAACGGCCCGGTCTGGGTTTTGGCCGGTTTCGGTGCTCAGCATCGAAAGATGGCCAAGAGCCTGTATTTACACGATGACACGTTCGCCGAGTGGATCAACAGGGTCGATTCGCTGGTTCAGGATGAGCTCGGTTATTCCGTCGTCGAGCTGATTCTCGACGACTCACAGGACTACGGCATCGAGACCACCCAGGTCACCATTTTCGCGATTCAGGTCGCGCTCGGCGAGTTACTCAAGGCGCACGGCGCGA
>CAXMSM010000149.1:0-4535 GCA_964195655.1 uncultured Gammaproteobacteria bacterium
CCCCCGGCCGCGGACGTGGTCGATCAGGGGATGGTTCAGTGCTTCGATTCCATGTTGGATCGTCTTCCCGAGCAAGTCGGCACGATCGATCAGGCGCTCGTCGGCAAGCACACCGAGAACCGCCAGCGCCGCCGCCGCACAGACCGGATTGCCCCCGAACGTGCTGCCGTGCAGCCCCGGAGTCAGCAGGTCGCCCGTCGCGCCGACCGCCAGACACGCGCCAATCGGCAACCCGCCGCCGAGACCCTTGGCGAGCGTGACGATGTCGGGGGTGATCCCGTCATGCTGATGGGCAAAAAATGCTCCAGTACGCCCAACCCCCGTCTGGACCTCGTCGAGGACCAGCAGGGCGCCATGCGCGGCGGTGATCTCACGTGCCGCCACCAAGTATCCAGCCGGCGGAACGACGACGCCGCCCTCCCCCATGATTGGCTCGAGGAAGACGGCGGCAGTGTCGGTATTCACAACGCGCGCGAGTTCTTCGATATCTCCGTAGGGCACATGGGTGACCTCGCCGGGCAGCGGGGCAAAAGGAGCCTGTTTGGACGGCTGGCCGGTGAGCGCGAGCGAGCCCATGGTGCGACCGTGGAATGCACCCTGGGCGGCAACGAGTTTCGTCCGGCCGGTAAGGCGGGTGATCTTGAATGCAACTTCGTTGGCCTCGGTGCCCGAGTTGCAGAAGAACACGCGCGCGGGAGCACCGAGTAGTCCGACGAGCGTCTCGGCCAGCGCGACACCCGGTTCGGTGGCGTACAGGTTGGACGTGTGGCCCAAGGTCGCCATCTGGCGGGTCACCGCGTCGATGATCGCGGGATGACGATGTCCCAGGATGTTGACGGCGATGCCACCCAGAAGATCCAGATAGGACTTACCGTCCACGTCGGTGACCACTGCGCCGTCACCGCTTGCCAGGACCAAAGGCGGGGTGCCGTAGTTGTTCATCATCACTGCCGACCACCGGTCCAGTAACGGAGTCTCGCCTGTCATGCTTCACCCCCTTGGTCCACGACCTTCGTACCTGCCCCTTCGTTGGTGAAGAGTTCGACCAGGACACAGTGCTCGATGCGTCCGTCGATGACGTGTGCGCTCGGCACTCCTCCACCGACCGCGCGCAGACAGGCTTCGATCTTGGGCACCATGCCCTCCTCCAGCGTGGGCAGCAGCTGTGTTAGAGCGGCAACGTCGATCTTGCTGACCAACGAGCCACGATCAGGCCAGTTCGTGTAGAGGCCCTCCTCGTCGGTGAGCATCAGCAGCTTCTCGGCACCGAGAGCCTCGGCCAAAGCGGCTGCGGCGGTGTCGGCGTTGATGTTGTAGACCCGCCCCTCGTTGTCTGGTGCAATTGTCGACACGACGGGTATACGGCCGGCGTCGATAAGGTCCAGCACCGCGTCGGTGTTGACCCGCGTAACGTCGCCCACCAGTCCGATGTCGGTGGCGATGCCGTCGACCAGAACAGTGCGACGCACCGCGGTGAACAAGTGCGCGTCCTCCCCGGTGATCCCAACCGCGTAGGGGCCATGGGCATTGATGAGATTCACCAGTTCCCGGCCCACCTGACCGAAGAGCACCATGCGTGCGACGTCGAGCACCTCGGGGGTGGTGACACGGAACCCACCCTTGAAATCGCCTGCGATGCCGAGCTTTTTAAGCATGGCGCTGATCTGTGGGCCGCCGCCGTGGACCACGACGGGGTGGATACCGCAGTTCCGCAGGAAGACCATATCGGCGGCGAACGCTGCCTTGAGCGTGTCGTCGGTCATGGCGTTGCCGCCGTACTTCACCACGACGATCTTGCCGTGCAGAGCCTTGAGCCACGGCAACGCCTCGGCCAGCACCTGCGCCTTGTCGAACGTCGTCGCGCTCATGAGCTGTAGGCCGAATTCTCTTCAACGTAAGCGTGTGAGAGGTCGGTGGTGCGAATCTGTGCCGAGGCTGCTCCGACACCCAGATCGATGGTCACCGCGATGTCTTCGCCCGACAGGTCCACATCGCGCGCACCCGGTGCGCCGACGCCGTCAATACACACCGGGAAGCCGTTGAAAGACACGGTGATCCGTTCAGCATCAAGGGCCACCGGTGCCATTCCGACGGCTGCCAGCACCCGTCCCCAGTTCGGGTCGGACCCGAAGAGTGCGGTCTTGACCAGGCTGTCCCTTGCCACCACCCGGGCGGCGGTGAGCGCATCGTCCTCGCTGGCCGCGCCGGTGACCTCGACGACGATCCGCTTGGTGGCGCCTTCGGCGTCGGCCTGCAGTTGAGCGCATAGGTCGTCGCAGACCTTCAGCACGGCGGCGTTGAGATCGCTCTGATTCGGTGCGATCTCGCTCGCACCCGAGGACAAGAGCAGCACAGTGTCGTTCGTCGAGCAGCTCCCGTCGACGTCGAGCCGATCGAAGGAGTGCGAAACCGCGTGATTCAGCGCGGCCTGCAACGCATCCGAATTGGCGACGGCGTCGGTGGTAATGACACTGAGCATGGTGGCCAGCGACGGAGCCAGCATGCCCGCGCCTTTAGCCATTCCGCCGACCGTCCAGTTGTCCTGATGATGCAGCGCAACCTGTTTGGGTACGGTATCGGTGGTCATGATCGCCCGCGCGGCCTCCTCGCCGCCGGTCAGCCCACCTGCCATCTCGTGCACGATCTCCTCGACGCCGGCCAGCAACTTGTCCATCGGGAGGCGATCGCCGATCAACCCGGTCGAACAGACGGCAACTTCGACCGCGCCGGTCTCGGTGCCCCATTCCGACAGTGCGCCCGCAACGGCCTCAGCGGTGACGTGGGTGTCCTGGAAGCCTGCCGGGCCGGTGCAGGCGTTGGCTCCCCCGGAATTCAGGATGACGGCGCGCAACCGTCCGGTGGTCAGTACCTGTTGGCACCACAGCACCGGGGCGGCCTTCACCTTGTTGCGGGTGAATACGCCCGCCGCGCAGTAATCGGGTCCTTCGTTGAACACCAGCGCCAAGTCCAGGTTGCCGGATGCCTTGATGCCGGCTGGGATTCCGGTCGCCCGGAACCCCGCCGGCGCCGTCACACCCTGGGTGCGCAGCATCCGGGTCACGGAGCCACCCCCACCGTGGAGAGGCCGTCGGTCTCTAACCAGCCCAGTGCAATGTTCATCGACTGCACCGCGGCTCCCCCGGTGCCTTTCGTGAGGTTGTCGATCGCGACGATCGCGATGAATGTCTGGGCATCCTCGTCGACTGCGACGGCGAGCTGGGCTGCATTGCTGCCGATCACCGACCCCGTCTTGGGAAGCTGGCCCACAGGCAGCACGTGCACGAACGGCTCTTCACCATAGGCCTTTTCGTAGACGGCGAGCAGGTCTGACAGGCCTGCTGAAGTGGGTGCGGTGCAGGTGGCGAGGATGCCGCGTGAAGCGGGGATCAGGACCGGGGTGAACGACACGGTGACCTCGCTTGCGGTGACCGCACGCAGGCCCTGTGCGATCTCCGGGGTGTGCCGGTGCTTACCGCCGATGTTGTACGCACGGGCCGAACCGATGACCTCAGAGCCCAACAGGTCCACCTTGGCGGCGCGGCCAGCACCCGATGCGCCGCTCACTGCAACGACGGTGACCGCGGGCTCGATGAGTCCCGCTGCGAGCGCGGGCCACAGCCCGAGCAGCGCGGCGGTCGGATAGCAGCCGGGTACGGCGATACGCTTGGCGCCCCGCAGTCGCTCACGGCCACCAGGTAACTCGGGCAGTCCGTAGGGCCAGCTGCCAGCATGCCCGGAGCCGTAGAACCTCTCCCAGTCGACGGATTCGATGATCCGGAAGTCGGCACCGCAGTCGATGATGAGCGTGTCCGGTCCTAGCTGCTCGGCCAGCGCCGCTGAGTGCCCGTGCGGCAGCCCCAGGAACACGACGTCGTGACCGGTCAGGAGGTCGATATCAGTCGGCGCCAGTATCCGGTCTGCCAGCGGTAGTAGGTGCGGGTGATGTTCGGCCACTGTGGTGCCCGCACTTGCGGCTGCCGTCAGTGCACCGATGGTCAGCCTGCCCGCCGCGTACTCCGGATGGCCGAGAAGCAGACGCAGAATCTCTCCCCCGGCATAGCCGCTGGCACCGGCAACCGCAACGGATGTCATACACCGATGATGCATGGTTATGCATCATGTTGCAAACCCATTTTGTCGCGATCTGTCGAGCAGCTGCCACATCAGCGCTCTCCTCAGGAACGCAGCACTGCCCCGATGACAGCGCCTGCGTTGCTGACGGCGGCGTCTCGCGCGGCGCTGGCCTCCTCCTCGGTGAGGGTGCGGTCAGGCGCGCGGAACCGCAGCGCCAGCGCCAGTGACTTGCGCCCCTCACCGATCTGCGGGCCGGCGTAGACGTCGAATAGCCGAACGTCTTCCAGCAGCTCTCCTGCACCGGCGCGGACAGCCTCGACGACGCTCTGCGCTGCGACGTCGTCGTCGACGACGAGCGCGACATCCTGAAATACCGCGGGGAATGGAGACACCGACGGTACCGGCAAAGCCCGGGTGATCGGAATGGCGTCGAGATCCAACTCAAGCGCGCAGGCGCCCTT
>CAXMSM010000150.1:0-8312 GCA_964195655.1 uncultured Gammaproteobacteria bacterium
GCCGAGCGCCAGCAATTGTCTGGCCATGACGGCAAGCACCGTCGCGCTACCCACAAAATACAACGGGCCCAGCTGCGGGGCCACCACGGGAGCGCAGACTGCGATGCCGATCACGACCAGCACGAATGGCACCCATATCGACGCGCGCGAAGGCACCCGCGGCACCGCCGATACCAGCTCATGCGTTGTCCGACGGCTGACCAGAGCAGCTCCACCCACCACCAGGAAGCCCCACGCCCAGCCGAGCGAGATGGGCTCGTGGTGCTCGCCTGCAACTTCTGTCAGGTAGACGTAGGCGATGTCAGCGATCGCGATGAGCACCAGCCCGGTTGCCAGCATGGCCACTGGCTTCCGGTCGCCGGCGGGGACTCGGACCAACAGCAGTAACACGATGGTGACCACTGCGATGTCGGCGGCGGGATAGGCCAGCGTCAACGCCAGCGCCTTGGGTTGCACCGTCTGGGCGGCGTACACAGTGCCCAGCAACGTCACCCACATTGCCGCGAACAGTGCGCCGGCTACGATCACGCCATCGAGCAGCACCCGCAGCCTCGTAGAATGCGGGTAGTCCCCCAGCAGGAACAGCAGCGCGACCCCCGCCGCCACCGGCATTACGGCATAACCGAGATCGGCCGCGGTCTGAAACTGAAACGTCTGGTCGGCCAGGCATCGATAGGTCCACATCAATTGACCGACTGCGAACCCGCCACAGCCGATCGCCATGGACACCCACGCCGCACGTCGCCGGCCCCGAACCTCGCGGGCGGCGGCCAATGCGCATCCCCCGGCGAACAGGGCGAACAGCACCAGCACCAGATCGCTAATAACCCGGATCGCCGGTTGACTACTCCAGCTGCTCAGCTGCAATACGGAGAATCCGGCACCCGCCGAGACGATGACTGCCGCTATCGTCCGGACGTTCGGCATCCGACGATGCTAGCAACCTATGGGCCCGGCGAGACGGGAGGTCCACCAGGAGCAGACTGGCCAACCCGTCCGCAGTTACCGCACGCAGCAGGGCTGTTTTAGCAAATCTTCACGGCAATCCTTCACGGCAATGTCGTGACGAGTCGTTCAACAGAGACCCGCGGCCCGGTGAAGAAGGGCGTCTCTTCGCGGACGTGGCGGCGGGCGTCGGTGGCGCGCAGATCACGCATCAGGTCGACGATGCGATGCAGCTCGGGGGCTTCGAACGCCAGCAGCCACTCGTAATCGCCCAGCGCGAACGCGGGAACCGTGTTCGCGCGGACGTCCTTGTAGCCGCGCGCGGCCTTTCCATGTTCGGACAGCATGCGTCGACGCTCGTCGTCGGGCAGCAGATACCAGTCCAACGACCGGACGAACGGGTACACGCAGATGTAGGCACCGGGCTCCTCACCAGCCATGAACGCCGGGATGTGACTCTTGTTGAACTCCGCGGGCCGGTGCAGTGCCACGTTGCTCCAGACCGGCGCCGAAGCGCGCCCAAGCGTCGTGGTGCGGCGGAAATCCGAGTACGTCGCCTGCAGCGCCTCGACGTTCTCCGCGTGGGTCCACATCATGAAGTCCGCGTCGGCCCGCATCCCGGCGATGTCGTACAGACCTCGGACGACAACCCCGTTTTCCTCCTGAATCTTGAGGAATGTCGCCGTCTCGTCGACAACGGCTGCGCGCGCGTCGTCCTCGTAGGACAGAACACCCGGTTGCACCGAGAACACCGAGAACATCAGGTAGCGGATGGTGGAGTTGAGAGCGTCGTAGTCGAGCTTGGCCATGCGCCTATCGTGCCACGCTCAATATTCCCCGTCGCTGCGCTCGCCCACGCTCAATATTCCCCGTCGCTGCGCTCGCCCACGACCAAAGCCGCCGCTCGTGTCGCCGCCGCCACACACGCCGGTACCCCGATACCGTCCAGATAGGCACCGGCCACCGCCAACGTCGGCGGCAGGCCGGCCCGTAGCTCAGCGATCAGATCGGCATGCCCCGGTCCGTACTGCGGCATCGCGTCGATCCAGCGTGCCACCCGGTAATCCACCGGTTCGACCGAGATCCCGAACAGCGTCGCAAGGTCCTCCCCCGACCAGCTCAGCAATTCCTCATCGCTGGCGGTGCGCGCAGCGCTGTTTTCGGCGGAGTCACCGAACCGTCCGAACGACAGCCTGACCATCTCGACGCTGCCACGCCTTCCCCACTTGCGCGACGATAGCGTTATGGCCTTGGCACGCAACCGCCCTCGGCCTGCAACGAGCACTCCGGACTGCTCAGGCAGTGGAGTCTCACCGGGCAAACCCAGGGCCACCACCGCCGCGGACGCTACTGGGATCTTTCGGGCCGCCGACGCGCTGCTCGGGGCGAGATCGGCGATGAGCGGCGACAGCCTCGGCGCGGGAACCGCTAGCACAACAGCGTCGGCAGGCCAGCGCGCCCCTTCGTCGTCGACGAGCTCCCACCCCCCTGCTGCACGGAAGACGCTAGAGACGCCAACCCGAACCCAGCGCAGGCCGGAGCGGCGCACCAGTTCGTCGACCAGTTCTGTGTATCCGCCGTTCACTGCGCCGAACACCGACCCCGTCAGTGGCGGTGGCAGGGCCGCGCACACCGCCTCGGTCAAGCTGCGGGCCCCGCGGTCCAGCGCCGCTGCGACCGTCGGCGCCGCCGCCCGGATCCCAATCGTCGCCGCCGAGCCGGCATAGACACCCGACAGCAAGGGGTCAACCGACCTGATCACCACCTGCTCCCCGAAGCGCTCCCCAACGAGATCGGCGACGGCCGGGTCGGCCCCGGGGCGCCAACGCATCGGACGCCTCGGCTCGTCGAGCATCCACCGAATCGTCGCGTCATCCACCAGACCGGACAGCGCGGCAGGCTGTGACGGAATGCCATTGACGGTGTCCGTGGGCAGCGGATGCAGTCGACCTTCGCTGTAGATCAGCGGCCGCGCCCCGCTGGTCCCGATTTGCTTACCCGACAGCCCCAACTCGGCGAGCAGCGCGGGTACTTCCGGCCTGCGCGCCACGAAGGCTTCAGCACCGACGTCCAGAGGATGGCCGCAGATTCGCTCCGTGCGTAGCACTCCGCCGAGCCGGTCGGCCGGATCCAGCACGGTGATCGAGGCATCCGGGCCGACCGCCACCCGCAACCGATATGCCGCGACGAGACCCGAAATGCCGCCGCCGACAATGCAATAGCGGGCAGTGCTGCTGCAACTCATAGCCCGTGTACCAAGGCCACCGCATCCGCGATCACCTCGGGGTCCGTCCCGGGCAGCACCCCATGGCCGAGGTTGAAAACGTGCCCGACCGCCCCGGCGTCGACAGCACGCCGGCCGTCCTCCACGACGGCGCGTACCGCACGCTGGACCGCTGGCCAGCCAGCCAGCAGCACCACCGGATCGAGATTTCCCTGCAGAGCACAGCCACGCTGCACCCGCGCAGCGGCATCGGTCAGCGAGGTCCGCCAATCCACACCCACAACAGCGGGCGCCCGGTGTCCAGCGACGACCTCTGACATCGCGCCAAGTAGCTCGGCGGTGCCCACCCCGAAGTGCGTCATAGGAACCCCGAAGTCGGCCAAGGTAGCGAATACCCGCGCGCTGTGCGGCAACACGTAGGTTCGGTAATCGGCCAGCGAGAGCGTCCCGGCCCAAGAGTCGAACATCTGGATCGCGTCGACCCCAGCATCGAGTTGGGTCCGTAGAAACGCAATAGTCACATCGGTCAGCGCCGTCATGAGCTCATGCCACGTGGCAGATTCACCCAGCATCATCGCCTTGGTGCGTTCGTGATTGCGGCTCGGCCCACCCTCGACGAGATAAGAAGCCAGAGTGAAAGGAGCGCCGGCGAAGCCGATCAGCGGGACGTCGCCCAGCGCGGAGGTCAGCTGGGCGATGGCGGTGGCCACCGGGAGCAACTGCTGGGGGTCCAAAGGTGCGATCGCGGAGACATCGTCGGGGGTGCGAATGGGGTTGTCGATCACCGGGCCGACATCGGGAACGATGTCCAGTCCGATCCCTGCGGCCCGCAACGGCACCACGATGTCAGAGAACAGGATCGCCGCATCGACGCCGTGCCTGCGCACCGGCTGCAGCGTGATCTCGGTGATCAGGTCAGCGTCGAAACAAGCCTGCATCATCGTGTTCTTGGCGCGCAGCGCCCGGTACTCCGGCAGCGACCGTCCCGCCTGCCGCATCATCCAGACCGGCACCCGGTAGGGCTTGCGACCGGCGACAGCGGCTAGATATGGCGATTCAGGCAGCTCGCGACGCGTATTCATAGTCCCCCATGCTGCCATGCCAGATCACCGTCTCCGCCGCCGAGACAACCCCGGACAAGGTGCGTGCAGAATCGGCGCGCCTGCACGCAGACCTGCCCAAATGGACTAGCCTCAGACGTCGTGACCACCGCCGAACCGGCTCAATTCCGCGAAGCGGTGGCGGCCATGAATGCCACCACCGTGCGACCGGAGATCGAACTGGGTCCGATCCGGCCGCCGCAACGGCTGGCCCCGTTCAGCTACGCGTTGGGCGCCGAGGTCAAGCACGCCGAGACGCCGGTCATCCCGGAGCGTTCCGAGGGTGATGCGTTCGGTCGGCTGATCCTGCTGCACGACCCCGAGGGCGCGGAGGCTTGGGACGGCACTATGCGCCTGGTTGCCTACATCCAGGCCGATCTGGACTCCAGCGAGGCCGTCGACCCGCTGCTGCCCGAAGTCGCCTGGAGCTGGCTGGTCGATGCGCTCGATCAGCGGGCCGAATACGTCACAGCACTGGGCGGAACCGTCACTGCCACCACCTCGGTCCGCTACGGAGACATCTCCGGGCCGCCCCGTGCGCACCAACTTGAGCTGCGGGCCTCCTGGACCGCGACGACGCTAGAGCTCGGACCGCACGTCGAAGCCTTCTGCGAGGTACTCGAACACGCCGCCGGCCTGCCGCCCGACGGGGTGACCGACCTGAACACTCGCACCCGCGCCTGACCACATGTCCGAACCTGAGACAGTCGGTTCCGCCATGGAACCCGAGGTGTCCGATGCCGAACTTGTCGAGCCCGAGGTCACACCTCTGCTGGCTCCCCGTGACGGCGTTCCCGAGGTGTCGGTCAGTCGCTACGAAATCGCTGGGGCGGCAGAGTTTTTGGCATCCGGCACCGGCCCATTCGCCGTGGATGCCGAGCGGGCATCTGGTTTCCGGTATTCCAACCGTGCCTACCTCGTGCAAATCCGTCGGGCCGGTGCGGGCACCGTCCTGATCGATCCGGTCAGTCACGGCGGGGACACCCTTGCGGTCATGGCCCCGGTGGCTGAGGTACTCGCCACCGGAGAATGGGTTTTGCACGCCGCCGATCAGGACCTGCCGTGCCTAGCCGAGATCGGCATGCGCCCGGCCACGCTCTACGACACCGAACTGGCAGGGCGGATGGCTAACTTCGACCGGGTCAACCTGGCCGCGATGGTGCAACGACTGCTCGGTCTGCAGTTAACCAAGGGCCACGGCGCCGCAGACTGGTCCAAACGACCATTGCCGCACGACTGGCTCAACTATGCCGCACTGGACGTCGAGGTCCTCGGCGAACTACGCGACGCGATCGCCGCGACTCTCGAGGAGCAGGGCAAGACCGATTGGGTGAGGCAGGAATTCGAGTTCCTGCGCACCTTCGAAGGCGTCCCGACCAGACGCGACCGTTGGCGCCGCACGTCGGGCATCCACAAGGTCCGTGACCCCCGGTCCCTGGCCGCGGTGCGCGAACTGTGGACCACCCGTGACCAGATTGCCCGACGCCGCGACATCGCGCCAGGTCGCATACTGCCCGACAACGCGATCATCAACGCCGCGACCGTGAACCCCGAAAGCGTGGAAAAGCTCACCGAATTACCAGTGTTCGGCGGAGCCAAGCAACGGCGCAGCGCCCAGGTATGGCTGGATGCGCTAGCCCGCGCCCGTGCCAACACCGATCCACCCAACACGTCAGAACCGTCCAACGGCCCGCCGCCGGCATCACGATGGGCACGGCGCAAGCCGGAGGCAGCCGGGCGGCTGGAGGCAGCTAGGTCTGGATTATCTGAACTTGCACAACGGGTTTCAGTACCCCTTGAGAACCTGCTGTCCCCCGAAACCGTGCGGCGGCTGTGCTGGGATTGGGAAGCCGTCGACGATACCGCGGCCGTCGTCGAAGGATTCTTGCGTGATTCCACTGCACGGCAGTGGCAGCGCGAGCTCACCGTACCGGTGCTCACCGCGGCGCTGTCCGCGCCCGCCACTGCCGACTAAGACAGAATCCGTGCCAGAAACGGCGACGAGTCCGGCAACGAGGCCAAGACGGTTCCGCTGTGATCCTGGTCGGGATAGATCTTCAGCTCGACGTCTTGTCCCTCGGCCCTGAGCTCGTCGGCGAAGGCCAACGTGAGGCTGGGCGGCACGTCGCGGTCGCGCAACCCCACACCCAGGAAGATCGGCCGGTCGTAGCCCGATACCGGAATCCCCATGAAGTCATCGACAGCGCCTTCGAATCCGGGAAGCATCGCCACGGTCGCGCTGAAAAACCCGGGTACGGTCATGTCGGTCAGTTCAGCACTGAGGTCAGCGCGACACATTGTCTGCGCGGAGTCGACGGCGGCCCGCCCAGCCGCGGTCAGGACATTGTCGAGACCAAGTTGCGGAAGCGTTTCGCGCAGGGCCGCAACGATATAGGCCGTGTAGGCGTTGGCGACAGGATCCAATTCGGGCGGCACAGTCATGTCCGGACCGGCCTGTTTGACGAGTTTTTCGACATTGGCCGGGGTGCCAGTGGCCACCACGCCGCGGTAATCCAGACCTGACCCTGCACTGAAGTCGGTGGCCCACCGAGCGGTTGCCACAGCCGCTGACCCGCCCTGCGATTGTCCGACAACCGCCCATTTCGGCGACAGCGGCAGTTCCATCTGGTGTGTTGCGATCACTGCGTCCACCACCCCGCGGGCGGTGGTGATGCTGTTGAGATAACTCATCAGGCCAGGAGTGCCCAGTCCGGCGTAGTCGCTGCCGACCACGGCATAGCCCTGACTCAACCAGTGCGTTAGGTAGTCGTTGTCGCGTTCGGTGCGCGGCAGTGCCGACGGTGTGCAGTCGTCACCGAGCCCGACAGTTCCGTGCGCCCACGCGATGACAGGCCAACCATCTTGCAATGGTGGGGTTTTCGGGGTGAACACGACGGCGGTGCTGACGGCCGGACGGCCGTGTTGATCGATCGTGGAGTACAGGATGCGATAGGACTCGCCGGCGCCGGCCACTGACAGCCCCGGATCCAGCGGGACAGCACCGATTAGAGCACCCGGCGCCGGGATGGCTTCGTGGAAGGCCCGGGCGTCAAGGCCTGACCACGCGGGAACTGCAGCTGCCGCCGGGGCCGCGTTGCCGGCCAGACCTACCAGCGCCAGCACGACAACAGCCAGAATCCGAACGGGCAACGAAATTCTCCTAATGGTTGGCGGCTCGACGGTCAGATGGTGGGCGGCTCGACGGTCAGATGGTGGGCGGCTCGACGGTCAGTCGAGGCGTTCGCTGACTTCCTGTTCGGCCGCCGACGCACCCAGGGCAGCCACCCACCCGGTGATCTGGCGAGCGAGGTTGCGCTCGGTCAGCCCTACCGAGTTGAGCACCTCCCCGCGCGACGCATGTTCGAAGAACTGCTGAGGCAGGGCAGCGTCGCGGCACGGTACGTCCACCTCGGTGCGCCGCAGAGCGCCGGATACCGCCGAGCCCACCCCGCCGTGTACACCGTTGTCCTCGACAGTGACGACGAGCTTGTGCCCAACCGCCAGTGCAGCGATCTCCTCACCAACGGGCAACACCCAGCGCGGGTCGACAACCGTCACGCCGATGCCCTGGTTACGGAGACGCTCGGCGGTCGCAAGCGACATCGCCGCGAACGGCCCGACCGCAACGATCAGAACGTCTGCTGACAGGCCACCAGCGGGCACCGCGAGAACATCAACTCCACCGCGACGTTCGACCGCCGGAATATCCTCGCCCACATCCCCTTTCGGGAAGCGAATAGCGGTGGGCCCATCATTGACCTCGAGCGCTTCATCGAGTTCCTCGCGCAACCGAGCTCCATCGCGCGGCGCGGCCACCCGCATTCCAGGCACGATGCCGAGGATCGACAGATCCCACATGCCGTTGTGGCTCGCGCCGTCGGGGCCGGTAACCCCGGAGCGGTCCAGGACCATCGTCACAGGCAGCCTGTGCAGTGCGACATCCATAATAATTTGGTCGAACGCGCGGTTGAGGAACGTCGAGTAGATGGCGACCACCGGATGCATGCCGCCCATCGCCAGGCCCGCGGCCGACGTCATCGCGT
>CAXMSM010000151.1:0-5100 GCA_964195655.1 uncultured Gammaproteobacteria bacterium
GCTCGAGGCCGGGATCGACGTCGTCACCACCGCAGATTGGATCACCGGATGGCATCGCGACCGCAACCACCCGCACAGCTCCGGCAAACCGGTCACCCAACTGCTCCAAGAAGCCTGCGAGAAGGGCGGTTCGACGTTCTACGGGACCGGAATGAACCCTGGTCTGAACCAGGTCCTGGGAGTCGTCTGCTCGGCAGACGTCGCTGAGATCGAGAACATCACCACGATTGAATCAGTCGATGTGTCCTGCCACCACTCCAAGGACACCTGGATCGAAGTGGGTTACGGTCAACCCGTAGATGATCCGCAGATCCCTGGCAAGTTGGAGAAGTACACGCGGGTGTTCGCCGACAGCGTGCTGATGATGGCCGACTGCTTTGGCCTCGTGCTCGACGATGTCGAATTCAGCTGCGAACTCGGTGCGTGTACCAAGGATGTCGATTTGGGCTGGTACCGGCTGCCGAAGGGCTCGCTCGGGGGCAACTACCTGCGCTACCAGGGTATCGTCGGCGGAGTGCCGCGCATCGAGACGCACCTCGAATGGCAGATGACACCGCACACGGATCCGAGCTGGGATATCAAGGGCTGCTACATCACCCAGATAAAGGGTGACCCGAACATCTACAACAAGCACATGATCTTCCCTCAGCCCGGCGTTGATCTGGCTGACCCCGCCAGCTTTGCGTCTATCGGCATGACCGTCACGGGAATGCCTGCGCTGAACGCAATTAAATCGGTCGTCGCTGCGCGGCCGGGCATCATCACCAGTGCCGACCTGCCGCTGCGTGGATTCGCCGGACGATTCAAGATTTAACAGGTTATTCGGCGTCGAGAACAAGGTTTTCGAGCCGGCGCACCAGCAGGCTCGGCAGCCACCGTGCTGGCTCGACCTTCTCGACCCTCGTGGTGTGCCGCAACAAGTGGCCGAGCACGACCCGAGCCTCCAGACGCGCGAGCGCCGCACCGACGCAGAAATGCGCGCCCCTTCCGAACGAGATGTGCCCCTTGCTTCCAGGGCGGTCCAGCCGGAACTCGTTGGGCGCCTGGAAGTGCGCCGGGTCTCGGTTGGCTGCTCCCCACAGCAAGATCAATCGTGAACCGGCGGTGAGTTCATGCCCGGCCAGCGCGCAGTCGTTGCGCACATGGCGATAGTGGCCACGAAACGGCGACTCGAACCGCAACACCTCCTCGAGGAATGCCGGTATGAGGTCGGGGTCCTCGCGCAGGAGATCCTGGATCTCGGGGCGGGTGGCCATGATGTTGGTCGCCGAGCCGATGAGCGATGCCGTCGACTCACCTCCGGCGCCGAATAGCGTCACCATCATGAACTGCGCGGTCGCGGTGTCGAGTTCGCCTGAGGTGCATGCGGCGGCGAGGTCACCCAGCAGGTTGTCCTGAGGATTCGCCACTGCGAGCTGGAGCCTCTCGGCGACGTAGCCGATCAGTTCTACGGCGGCAGCGCCTGCCGCGGCCAGCTGTTCATCGCTGACAAGCCCTTCGAGTAACTGCGTGCTGGCATAACCCCAGGCGGCGAGCCGTTCGGCATGGTGTTCGGGGACACCGATGAGCCGACAGACCACCATCATCGGGAGGCGGTTGGCCATCGCGGACATCCACTCGATGCGGCCGTTGCAGAACTCCTCACGCCACAGCCGCTCGGTCTTCTCGACCACGAAAGACTCCAGGGCGCGGATGCGCTTGGCGGCCAACTGAGGCACCAGTTTCTTGCGGTGTACGGCGTGGGCCGGGTCGTCGGCGATGGCGAGCACCTGCGTGGGACCTCCGAGCCTATCCATGGGGAACAGTCCGACGGTGCCGTCAGGCTGATAGGTCATCGTCCCGGTGAGGTTGGAGGAGAAGTCGTCGGGCCGGGCCACCGCCTCGTTGACCGCGTCCCAGCTGCAGACTGCATAGAACCCCGAGGCGCCGATACGGTGAACGGGTGCCTGGGCCAGCATCTGGGTGTATAGGGGATACGGATTCTGGATGAACCGGTCATCGAACAATGCCACGCCGAGGCGCCCGTCTTCGACTGTCACGAGTTCAGGCTGAGTGCGAAGTACCGGCTGAGTCAACGTGCTGACGAGAAGTTGAAGACCGCAGCCCCGGCTGTGTGTGTTCTGCCGTCTCAGGGCTTCCCACCTACCTGGTGGATTGCTGAGATTTCTTGCCGAAACTGTCTCAAGCTGAGACTATCGTGCTTTGACTTCTCGAAGGAGGTCCGGCGCTGGTGCGAGAGGATTGGTTGGTCGGTGACCGGCGTGCGGCGGCAGCCGAGCGCATTTATGCCGCGGCCACAGAGCTCATCGCCCGGCACGGCATGGAGGCGTTCGACATGGCCAGCCTGGAGGCCCGTGTGCACTGTTCGCGGGCGACGATCTACCGGCATGTGGGTGGCAAGACCCAGATCCGTGACGCGGTACTCGCCCGCAACGCGGAGCGGATCGTCGAGGCGGTGCGGGGCGCGGTGCAGGGCACAAGTGGTCCCGAGCGGGCAGTCTTGGCCGTGACGGTGGCGCTCGAACAGATCAGGGCAGATCCGCTCGGGCATGCGCTGGTCAGCACCATGCATGACGCGGCCGAGATGGCTTGGATCGTCGAGTCGCCGTTGCCGCCAGCTCTGGCAACCGAGCTCGCCGGAGTCGCCGATGACGACTCGCAGGCTGCGCAATGGGTTGTGCGCGTGGTGCTCTCACTGTTGTACTGGCCGCTCAAAAATCCGGCCGCTGAACAGGAAATGCTAAGCCGCTTTCTTACCCTTGATTCGACCGCGCGGCGGTGAGAGGGCGGTTGTCTCGGATGAATCACCGGCACCGGAGGAAACTTCTGTAACACCTGCGTCACGGTCGGAGATGGGCGGGAAAACAGCACGCAACCTGGGAGTTGAGATGTCGCGACACCAGCTGCTCGAGCGGTTCCTGCGTTGTCACCATCGTGGGTGGGCCAGCTCCACGCAATTCGACCGTCCCAGTGCCGGTGACCTTCACCTGGGATGGTTCCGCATGGTCGTCGACCACGAACTATCAGTGGAACTGTCTGATGCCGGACGGTTCGATCCAGTGGAATCCCGCGTCCTCGGAGGTGGCCTACACACCGCAGTCTGACGGCACCGTCGACATCACCATGGCCGCGGTGCCCGCCTAAAGCCGCGCACAGGTCAACCTGCGCCCTTGCCGTTGTCTACCCGGTAGACGGCACCGTGGATGGCCGATGCGTCATCGCTGGCCAGAAACGCGATGGCCTTGGCGACATCGACGGGCTCCATCATTCCGCGGGGTGAGGCGATGCGCATGATCAGGTCCCAATCGGCGTTCTCGGGCGCCTGGAACTCAGTAACCTGAGCCGTCCGCATGCCGCCCGGACAGATCGCGTTGACGCGAACGCGGTCTTTGGTGAACTCCACCGCCAGCGCGCGAGTCAGTCCGATCAGCCCATGTTTGGCGGCGCAGTAGCCCGCCGAATACACCTCGCCCTCCACACCGGCGATAGACGTGACGTTGACGATATTGCCGCCGGTCTCCAAGAGGTGGGGTAGGGCCGAACGGCACAGGTAGAACGGACCATTCAGGTTCACCGCGAGATCGGCGTCCCAGTCATCGTCGGTCATCGTCGCTGTGTGGCGCATCTGATGGAAGCCCGCGACGTTGGCCAGAATGTCGAGTCTTCCGAATTGTCCGACGCAATCCGCGACAGCCTGCGCGCAGCTCTGGGGCGAGGCGATGTCCACCGATGCGAAGCTCCCACCTGAAATGTCGGCGAACACTTCCGTCATGCGGGAAGCATCCCTGGCGATGCCGAAGACCGTCGCGCCCCGCTCGGCGAACAATCTGGCCGTCGCAGCGCCCAGACCCGCCGACGCGCCGGTGACCAGTGCGACTTTCCCGCTCAACTGACTCATGCCGACGACCATTTCACGGGCTCGGCTCCGCCCAATACGAAGGGGGCCTGACGTATCCCCGCGCATTCGGGGTGCGGACGCAAGTGCCAGCGTATTCGCGGGCCTGTCGATCGTCGTGACCGGGATGGCGGCGGTGGTGGTGGGTCGGACCGGCAGGACCAGTCGCCCCGGGTCAGTTTGGTGGGTGTGCTCCGCTGTTCGCAACGAACTGTTCGGAGGTGTATTGCAGGTCGTACTCGTGCAGCCCCGACTCGGCATGCAGTTCGCCGTACTCTTTGAACCGCCCGGGAAAGAGGAACGGAGCGCGCCCGTTGGCGTCCTGGTAGTAGCTTTGGCAGGACGGCGATGCCCAGGAGTAGCGGGGGAACCGCTCTGCTAACCACTCGTTGTAGGACTGGCTGACGTGAGGCTTGACGGCCAGTGACTTCGCGCCGGCCGCCTGCTTCTGGCGCAACAACGTGACTATCGTCTGGATGTTTCTCTCTGCGGTCAGGAAGTAGCTTGCGTCAAGCGGCAGTCCGTTGGGGCCGACGGCAAAGAAGTAGTTGGGGAAGTGCGGCGCGGCAATCCCTTTGAACGCCTCGGGTGACTGCTCCATTGTGCTGACAAGACTCTTGCCGGCTTCGCCCAGGACGGTGATCCGATCGAAATCGAGGATGCGGTAACCGGTGCAGAAGATGATGACGTCGGCGTCTATCTCGCGGCCCTTATCGGTGGTGATCCCGGTCGGACGGACGGCACTGAGGCCCTCCGCGATCAGCTCGACGTTTTCGCGCCGCAGGGTTGGATAGAAGTCATCGGAGACCAGACCGCGCTTGCAGCCGTAAGGGTCCGAGGGGGTGAGGGCCGCACGCAGTTCTGGATCCAGGATTGTGTCGTTTATGAACTTCCTGGCCACTTTCTCGAACTGTTTCGCCCGGTTGTGGCCGAGTGTGGCGGCGTCGTGGACGAGGCTCATCAGGAATTGCTGCCCGCGCCGGATCAGTTTTATGATGGCCGGAAACCGGTGCCACCGGGCGCGCTGCGCATCGGTGTAGAACTTGCGGCGCCGCGGCATGATCCAATTCGGCGATCGCTGCAGGATCGTGAGTTCCCCTGCGATCCTGGCCACCTCGGGCACGATCTGCACGGCGCACGCGGCCGAGCCGCTGACTACGACGCGCTTGCCCTTCAGTTCGACGCTGTGATCCCAGCGGGTGCCG
>CAXMSM010000152.1:0-2395 GCA_964195655.1 uncultured Gammaproteobacteria bacterium
GAACCGATCCACCATGCGGGCGTGACGATCAACGCCACGCTGAGCATCGGCGTCACTCTGGCTATTCCGGGTGAGTCGGTGTCGGCACTGAGGGCACGAGCAGAGGCAGCGGTGAATGCCGCCAAACAGGCTGGCGGGAACACTCTCACCTGCGTCTGAAATTGGTTCTGGCACAACAGTTACCTAGCTCTGTCATCGGCAGCAGTTGGGGTTCAACACCGCGTACAGGGCGCCCACCGCGTCGGGGGCTGGGCGGTGGTAGACGTGCATTCCGTGTCGATCGGATTCGACGAAACCAGCACGGCGGAGTTGCGCCAAGTGGTGGCTCACCGTTGATTCGCTCAGCCCGAGCATGCCGGCGAGGTCACCGCTGTTCTCCGCGCCGTCCGAGGAACTAAAGAGCAACGACATGATCTTCACCCTCGCCGGGTCCGCGAGCGCCTTGAGCCGAAGCGCAACCTGAAGTGCATCGTCGTCACTCATGGGTCCGGCTGCCAGCGGTGCGCAGCACACCGGCGCGGAGATGTCGATAGTCGGCAAGGTCTTGGGCACGAGTCAATAATGCCATAGTCTTGACATATATCGAAAAGGTGGCATCCTGGGCTGTGTTGCACCAATTCGATATAAGTCTCACAGGTCCGGAGGTTCCCATGTCCAGAGTCCAACTCGCCCTCAATGTCGATGACCTCGACGAGGCAATCACGTTCTACTCCAAGCTCTTCGACACCACGCCGGCGAAGGTCAAGGATGGTTACGCCAACTTCGCCGTTTCCGAGCCGCCGCTCAAACTCGTGCTCATCGAGAACCCAGGGCAGGGTGGCACCCTCAACCATCTCGGCGTAGAAGTGGCCAAGACCGAGGCCGTGCATGCGGAGATTGACCGGCTCAGCGCAGCGGGTCTTTTCACCGAAGAGGAGATGAACACCACCTGCTGCTTCGCCACCCAGGACAAGGTGTGGGTCACCGGTCCGGCCGGTGAGAAGTGGGAGGTCTATACGGTGTTGGCGGACTCGGACACGTTCGGCGTCAGCCCGCAACATACCGAGGGCGGCACTGCGGAGGCGGGCGTGTGTTGTGGCGGCACAGCTGCCGATACGGCGAGCGCCTGCTGCTGACCTGGTTCCCGAACGTCAGGTGGGCCGAAGGTCAGATGCCCGTACCGCAGCTTCCGCCAGGGGGCGGCGCGGTCACTGGCCTCGTGCCAGCTGCTCCAACAGTGGGCGGGTCCGGTAAGGCCTATCGCGGCCGGATCAGCGAGTTAGGAGTTGTCCGTTGACAGTTCGCTCTGCCTCACCAGTTTGGTGATCCACCCGGCGGCGAGCTTGACTAGGCCGGACTGGGGGTAGCTGGTATGGGAATCGAAATCCTCCCCGTGGGAGCAGACTGGGTCGTTGGTATTGCACAGGTCGGCAGTACGTGCTCCGAAATCGGGACTCAGCATTGTCAACGGCCGGCCTAAACGCGCCGAAGGGTTACCGAAGACGGCGACGGCTGCGACGTGCGGGACAACGGCGGCTGGAAGGGGCACGGTGTAGCCCAGTCCCGCGATCGGCGAGGTGGTAACGACGTCCATGACGGCGGCGCCCTGCGAGTAGCCGCCCAGCACGATCTTGCTGTCCGGGCACGTGGCGGCGATGTACTGGATGCGTTTGCTTGCGTCGTTGGCTCCGACGGCCACCTGACTGAAATCCCACGAAGCCGGATACTTCACCGCATACGTGCCGATCGACTGGTCCTTAGCCGTCGACTGGAGCGCCTCGACCAGCGCTTTGCCGACCGCGCCAAGTCCAGCAGGCTCGCTGGTTCCCCGGGCGAAGACAACTTCGATGTCGCTGCACTTCGGGGCGGCAATCGCCGTGGGTGCGCCTAGGCCGGTCAGAGTCGCGAGGGCGGCGCTCGCCGACAACGCGGCGGCGATCGCAACGCGGACTCGCCGCAAACTCGCGGAAATCGTCAGTCTTCCGCGCTGAGTGGTGATGCTGATAGCCTCCTCCATTCCTTGAGCTGAAGTAACAAGCTCAGCTGAGTAGCCTTGCCGCGGAGCTGAGCGCACGAGCATGGAAACGGCGAGTGTCTTCATGCCCCCGAACGCGGTGGTCGCGGCCGGTGATGGCCATCAGCACCTTCCGGCCCCGTCGCTGTCCGCGAACGATCTGGCCTGCCAGCATTCCGCAGACGACCCCGACAAGGAAGACCCGGCGCGTACGTTGCTTCTTCCTTTGGCTCACGGTTGCTGCGAAGAATCCGCACAGCGCAGCGACGATGGTGATCACCAGGAACAGCGAGATCAGCTGTGTCGTCCCGGGCGACCCCATATGGCAACTCCAGCCTGTCGTCTCAGTCGGCGGCTCGCCCGATCCCACCACCGCGTCCGCCGGATCTGCCTCGACTGTCA
>CAXMSM010000153.1:0-4773 GCA_964195655.1 uncultured Gammaproteobacteria bacterium
TCTGTAAAGCTTGCTTGCCGTCATCAGCTAACCGGTCCCTGGCTCGTGGTTCGAAACCGACGGGGCCATGTCCAAGTTCCTTTGGGGCTTCGGTCAGAGGCAGGCGGAGGTTGCCGTCGGGAACGGCGCCTAGGCCGGCGAGAGACGCCCCAGCAACGGTGGCAGTGCCTCCAGGCTCTCGAGGGCATGCACACCGGGGCCGTTCTCAGCGTTCGATGCCACGCCCCCGATGATCAGCGCCGTGTCGGGTGGTAGGAGCCGCCGGATTTCGGTGATGGCCCCCGAGACTTCAGTCTCTGGGTACACCACGCTCAACGCCACGGCGGTGGCGCGCACATCACGCGCGGCGGTGGCGATGTCCTCGACCGGAAGATCCGCGCCGAGGTACACCACACGCCAGCCTTCCATAGCGGCGGTGGCCGCTGCCATCATGGCGCCGAGCTCGTGCCGCTCGCCACTGGGGGTGGCGACTACCACGATGGGGGCGGTCCCGTTGGTGGCTGTTTCCTGCAGCACCCAAGAGAGCACCCGGGTGATGGAGCCGGACGCCAGGTGTTCGTGCGCCGTGCTGATCTGACCGTTGTGCCATCGGTCGCCGATTTCATGGATCAGCGGGATGAGCACCTGATTGACCAGCTCCCAGGTGCCAAACACCACCGCGGCGCGGCGCAGGCTGTGTTCCAGGTTGGTGGAGTCGAGGACATTCACGTAGTTCCAGCACATGGCGATGGCCTCGCCGGGCTCGAGCGCCAAAGTGCCATCGCCGGCTGCTGCCGCGGGAGCCGCGTACTCCTCCACTTCGCGGGCCATGGCTCGCAGTTCTTCGTCGTTGAGTCCCGCCACCATCCCGATCGGATGCCCGGCGGCCATGGCTCGCTGAATCAGGAAGAACCGCTCGATGTCGGCGTCGCTGTAGAGCCGCCTGCCGCCGTCCGAGCGGCCCGGCGTGACCGCGCCGTAGCGACGTTCCCATGCCCGCAGCACATGCGGGCTCAGGCCGGTCCGCTGGGCCACGACTCGCATGGGGTGCCGGGGTTCGTTGATGTGTTCCATACCAACAATATTAGCAAATGTCTAGTAATTGTCAATCTATTCTTGTTTAAGAGTTGATAATACTTAGACAATCACGTACTTTGTTATACAAGAAATAGACACTTCTACTGTCGGTGAGGAACACGAATCCATGACCAGGCTTGCCAACCCCTGTATCACGAGCGAACCTAACGGACGAGGCACCATTGACTGAGGTGACCCAGCTCCCCCGCGGGGTTCGCTTGCTTGCCCGGTCGCTGGTCGTCGACCGGCCGCGAGACGAGGTGTTCCAGTTCTTCGCCACCGCCGAAAACCTGGGCGTCATTACCCCACCGGAACTCAGCTTCGAGATCCTGACGGGCCTGCCCATCCATATGAATGAAGGCACCCGCATCGACTATCGCATCCGGCTTTACGGCATCCCTATGACATGGCGGACTGTGATCGACCGGTGGGACCCACCGTTCTTCTTCCAGGATACCCAGCTGGAAGGACCGTACCGTACCTGGATACACCGGCACGAGTTCCACGACTTGGGTGTGGCGACCCGGGTGGTCGATCGCGTCTGGTATCGCTTGCCCGTGCTCGGTCCCCTCAACGCCATGGTGCATCCGCTGGTGCGCCGACAGTTGGACCAGATCTTCGACTACCGGGCCGACGCCGTCAGGCAGGCGTTCGACCGGTCGAGCGTGTCGTGACGGCCACCGCGGTGCCTGCGCCGTCCCAATCGGTCCCGCGGGACGATGCCCGGGCTCATGCCGTGGTCATCGGATCCGGGTTCGGCGGGCTGGCGGCAGCAATCCGATTGGGTGTGCGCGGCTATCGCGTGACGGTGCTGGAACGGCTCGACCAACCCGGTGGGCGTGCCCGGGTGCATCAACAGGACGGCTTCACCTTCGATGCCGGGCCTACGGTGATCACCGCGCCTTTCCTATTAGAGGAGTTGTGGACACTGTGCGGGCGGCGCATGGCCGACGACATCGATCTCCGGCCGGTCGACCCGTTCTACCGCATTCGGTTCGATGACGGCGAGACGTTCGAATACACCGGATCGTCCGAGGCGATGTGCCGGGAAGTAGCCAGGTTCTCACCGGAGGATGTGGCGGGATACCAGGCGTTGGTCGAGGCGAGTGAGCGTATCTTCGGCGTCGGTTTCGAACGTTTGGCACACGTGCCCTTCTCCAACTTCGGCGACATGGCACGCATCGTCCCCGACATGGTCAAGCTGGAGAGCTACCGGTCGGTGTTCGGCTACGTCTCGCGTTTCATCCGCGACGAGCGGTTGCGCACGGTGTTCAGTTTCCATCCGCTGTTGGTGGGCGGCAATCCGTTCAGCACTACCTCGATCTATGCGCTGATCGCTTACCTGGAACGCAAGTGGGGAGTCCACTTCCCCATGGGCGGCACCGGCGCCCTGGTCCGCGGCCTCGTCGAACTGATCACCTCCGTGGGCGGGACCATCCGATATGGCGCCACGGTCAATCGGATCCTTACCGAAGGCGGCCGCGCAACCGGCGTCTCGCTGGATTCGGGAGAGATGATTCCCGCCGACATCGTGGTGTCCAATGCCGATGCGGCGTGGACCTATCAGCAACTGCTGCCGCCCGCCAACCGGACCCGCTGGACCGACCGGCGGCTGAAACGCGCCCGCTACTCGATGGGCCTCTTCGTGTGGTACTTCGGCACCGACCGCACCTATCCCGACGTGGCCCACCACACCATTCTCCTCGGGCCACGCTACCGCGAGTTGTTGCGCGACGTATTCGACCGCAAGCACCTGGCGGACGACTTCAGTCTCTATCTTCACCGACCGACCGCCACCGATCCCTCGTTGGCGCCGGCCGGATGCGACGGCTTCTACGTCCTGTCGCCGGTTCCGAACCTCGAGAGCGGCACCGATTGGCCGGCGGTCCAGGAGACCTATCGCCAGCGCATTGCCAACGCCCTGGAGGCGACGGTGCTGCCGGGACTGACGGACCATCTGGTCACCTCACGGGTGACTACGCCGCAGACCTTCCGCGACGACCTGCTGTCGGTGCACGGCGCCGGCTTCAGTCTGGAGCCGATCCTCAGGCAGAGTGCCTGGTTCCGGCCGCACAATCGCTCGGAGGAGGTCCGTGGACTGTACCTCGTCGGGGCAGGTACCCATCCCGGGGCAGGCGTCCCCGGCGTCCTTTCGTCGGCTCGCGTGTTGGACAGCGTGGTGCCCGATCCGCAATCACGCATGCGAGCACACAATGGATAATCACCAGGACCTGCAACACTGCCAAGCCATCTTGCGGGAAGGCTCCAAGAGTTTCGATGCCGCGTCACGGCTCTTTCCCCAACACCTGCGCCAGGCGCTGGCGCCGGTTTACGCCTTCTGTCGCGAGGCGGATGACGCGGTGGATGAGGCGCCCGCCACGGCGGCGACCCTGACCGCGCTCGACCGGCGATTGGATCAGGTGTACGCCGGCACGGCCACCGACTCGGTGGACCGCGCCTTCGGTAAGGTGGTCCAACGGTACGACATCCCGCGCGCAGTGCCCCAGGCGCTGCTCGACGGGTTCGCTTGGGAAGTGGAGGGCAGATCCTACGACAGCCTTGGTGACGTGGAGGCCTACGCCACCCGGGTGGCCGGCACGGTCGGCGCGATGGTGTCCTTGGTGCTCGGTCGGCGCGACCCCGAGACACTGGCGCGCGCGTGCGATCTCGGCGTGGCCATGCAGCTCACCAACATCGCCCGTGACGTTGGTGAGGACGCCCGCATGGGGCGGCTGTATCTGCCGCGCGACTGGATGCGAGAGGAGGGCGTCGATCCGGAGCTCTGGCGTGCCAATCCGCGTTTCGAACCCGGCATCAGCCGGGTGGTGGCCCGCCTGCTGCAGCGCGCCCGGGTGCTGTACGGCTGGGCCGATGCCGGCATCGCCCGGCTGCCGCGCGACGCCAGGATCGGGGTGCGTGCCGCCCGGCTCATGTATGCCGCCATCGGCGATCGCATTGCCGGTGCCGGTTTCGATTCGGTCACCCAACGTGCCTACACGCCCTGGACCCACAAGCTCACCCTGGCCATGCGCGCCGTCCCGGCACGCTGGTGGGTGGCGAACCGACCTGAACAACTGGGTCGCTGCACCTCGGCCGCCGCCCAGTTCCTGGTCACCGCCGTGGCCGGCAACGGAGCGGCCCCTTCGAAGGCGCCGACGATCTACCTTCCCGCTCGCACACCGCGGAAGGAACGCATCGAGGCATCCCTGCGGCTGGCCGTGGGAGGGCTGACCCATGAGGGGTGCCCGCCCAAGCTGGCACGGGCCATTCACGACGCGGTGTTTCCCGCCGGCCACCGCCTGCGGCCGACGTTGTGTCACGCCGTGGCCGAGGCCGTCGGAGAGAACGCGCCACAAGTCACCGACGCCGCGGCGGTGGCGCTGGAGTTGATCCACTCCGCATCACTGGTGCAGGATGATCTCCCAGCGTTCGACGATTCCGAGCGGCGGCGGGATCGACCGGCCGTGCACGCCAAACACGGTGATGCGCTGGCCATCCTGGCGTCCGACGCGTTGATCTTCGGCGGCTTCCACGCCATCGGAACCATCGCGGGGCAGCACGCCGAGCGGGCCGGCCGCATGTCGATGCTGCTGGCCACGGCCGGCGGCGCGCCCAACGGGCTGGTGGCGGGGCAGGGATGGGAGAGCGAGTCCGAGGTCGATCTGGAGCGCTATCACACGGCCAAGACCGCGGCTTTGTTCGAAGCCGCTGCCATGC
>CAXMSM010000154.1:0-3404 GCA_964195655.1 uncultured Gammaproteobacteria bacterium
CCGGCGTCGCAACCTTGGCGAACACCGGAGTTTCCTTCACCCGCAGCCGGAAGTAGAGGGCGGCTGCGATGAGCACAGCGCTGAACAAGAAGGGGATCCGCCAAGCCCACTGGAGAAACGCCGAGCTTGTGGTGTCGAACACGCCGGTCACAACCAGAAACACCAGGTTGGCGAGCACCAGCGCCGTCCCGAGGCCCAGTTGGGTGAACATGCCGTAGTAGCCGCGTCTCGCCGCTGGCGCGTGCTCGGCACCCATTATTGCAGCGCCAGCCCATTCGCCTCCGACTGCGAATCCCTGGACGAGGCGCAGGGTGATCAGCAACAGGGGTGCGGCGAGTCCGATACTGGTGGTGCTTGGAGTGAGCCCGACACCGACTGTTGCGACACCCATGAGCATCAAAGTGACCACCAGTGTTTGTCTGCGTCCGATCCGGTCGCCGTAGTGTCCGAAGACAGCCGCACCGATGGGCCGCGCGATGAACGCGGATGCGAACGCACCAAATGAAGCGGTGGTTGCCATCACGTGACTGAGATTGGGAAAGAACACGGTCGGGAACACCAGGGCGGCCGCGGTCCCGTAGATGAAGAAGTCGTAAAACTCGATCGCCGAGCCGACATAGCTCGCCAGCGAAATCTGCCGCCGCGCTTTGCGATTTTCGGGTGCAGTCATCGCGTCGATGTTCACTGCCGGTATCGCTTGCTGTCAATCCGTCGATCAAGGAATTTCGGTGGTGGGTGGTCGGACTAGACCCTGACTATCGGGGTATCGACGCGCCTATGCCCGCACCGGGACCCTCGCTGAGATAGTCCTGGCGCGCCGCAAGTCCCCTTCAAGATGCCAGCGCCGGATGTAGTTCCACCTCTTGGGCTTTCACTACGAAGTACACGGTCTTGTTGGGCTCCAGGTCGAGGTGGGCGGCGGAGGCCGCCGTGATGTCGGCCGCCAGGCCGGTGCCACCGTCAGGCTGATCGATACTGCGGATTCGCACTCCCGTTCCTTGGACGTCGAGTTCGGCGATCGTCACGGCGATCACGTTGCGGGGGCTGGCGTGTGGCGGGTCGAGATGGACGGCGACGGCGCCAGGGCGGAACAACGCGATCGCCGCCGTACCAGGGTCGAGGTCCCCGATTCCGCAGATGTCAGTACCCCAGGGGGTTCGCATCACCCCGGGTTCAGAGATGGCCCCCGGGATCAGATTGATGCCCGCGATCCGCGCGGCGAATCCACTGCGCGGAGCGGTGAGCACGCTGCGAACGGTGCCACTCTCCACCACGCGTCCAGCCTCGACAACGGCGACCTTGTCGGCGACCACGAGAGCGTCGAGGAGGTCGTGGGTCACGATGATCGCAGTACGGCCGTCTGCACGCAGAATCTCGCGCAGTAGCCGTCGCAACGTCGGGGCTGTCGCGACGTCGAGTGCGGCCATGGGTTCATCGAGCAGCAGCAGCCGGGGTTCGGCCGCGAGTGCGCGGGCGACGGCGACGCGCTGGGCCTGACCGCCGGAGAGCTCTGCGGGCCGCCGATCGGACAGATGGGCAGCGCCGACGGCCTCAAGCCAGCGCTGCGCCACGGTCCGCGCCACCGAGCGGGACTGGCCCTGGCAGCGCGGAGCGTAGGCGACGTTAGCGGAGACCGTCATGTGCGGGAACAACATTGCCTGCTGAGACAGCATGGCCACGCCGCGGGCGTGTGGAGGCACGAATATCCCAGTACTGGTGTCGGTGACCACCCTTCCGCCGATCTCGATCCGGCCGCGGTCGGGCCGAAGCAGACCGGCGATCAAGAGCAGCAGGGTCGACTTTCCGGCGCCGTTGGGTCCGAGCACGGCGAGCACCTCGCCGTCGTCAAGGGCGAGGTCGAGCTCGACACCGCGTCGCGCCAGGTGGGCGTCGACAAGAACGCTGTTCATAGCGGTCCCGCCAGTCGGCGGCTGGCCGAGGCGATCACGATTACAGCTGCCACGACGATGAGCACCAACGACAGCGCGACGGCGGCGTCGGTATCAGTCTCTCGCTGCAGGTAGATCTCCAGCGGCAGCGTCCGAGTGACGCCCTGCAGTGAGCCGGCGAACGTCAACGTCGCGCCGAACTCGCCGAGCGCGCGTGCGAACGCCAATACCGCGCCAGACATCAGCCCGGGCAGCACCAGTGGCAACGTCACTGTGCGTAGCACGGTGGTGGGCCGAGCGCCGAGGGTCGCGGCGACGCGTTCATAGCCGGACCCTGATGAGCGCAGCGCACCCTCGAGGCTGAGCACCAGGAAGGGCAGCGAAACGAACGATTGGGCGAGCACCACTGCGGTGGTGGAAAAGGCGATCCGGACGCCCAGCACATCCAGTTGGTGGCCGAGTAACCCTTGTCGGCCAAACGTGTACAACAGGGCGATTCCGCCGACAACAGGCGGCAGCACGAGGGGCAGCAGCACAAGCGCCCGCAGCACGCGCAGGCCGCGGAACCTGGCACGGGCCAGGACGAAAGCCATCGGCACCCCGACAAGCACACACACCACGGTGCTCGCCGTTGCAGTCTTCAAGCTCAAAGCCAGTGCAGTTCGCGAGGAGTCCGACGTGATGAGCGCGAGGAAGTGTGCCCAGTCGATCTTGAGCAGGATGGCCACCAGCGGCGTGATGACGAACAACGCACCCATAAGCGCGGGGACATAGATCCAGGTGGGCATTCCGACCTCGACCAGGACACCGGGCCGCCGGATTTTGCTCATGGTGCAGCGAAACCCGCCGCCGCCAAGACCTTCTGGCCCTGAGGGCCGGATACAAGGTCGAGGAAGTCCTGCGCGGCGGCTCGATTGGTCGATTCCTCCAAGACCGCGATCGGGTACGTGTTGACAGCGCCGCCGGACTCCGGGAACGGGATC
This sequence comes from uncultured Gammaproteobacteria bacterium, assembly GCA_964195655.1. GTDB lineage: Bacteria > Actinomycetota > Actinomycetes > Mycobacteriales > Mycobacteriaceae > Mycobacterium. The sequence goes on from CAXMSM010000154.1 coordinate 2,873, forward strand.
GAGGCGACCTTGTCGCCGGCACCGACGGCATCTGTGATGTACACCAGTCCCGCGTCGGCCTGTGCTGTGGTGATCTTGCCGAGCACGCCGGTGACAGCCGACTCCTCACTTACTGGAGTCAGGGTCACGCCCGTAGCCTTCTCGACATCCTCGGCGGCGGACCCGCACGGCACCGTCGGTGCGCACAGCACCACCTGGGTCTCAGGTTTGGCGAGATCGGCGAAAGAGCCTATTTTCTTAGGGTTTCCGGGCATCGTGACGATCGTCAGGGTGTTCGTCGCGAAGTCGACCGGGACGCCGGCAATCAGTCCGGTGTCGAGCGCTTTAGCCATGTTGGTGGTGTCGGCGGAGGCGAACACGTCTGCGGGAGCACCCTGGTTGAGTTGGGCGAGGAGATCGGAGGAGCCGGCAAAGTTGAACGTGACTATCGTTCCCGGATAGTCATTTTCGAACTGCCTGCCCAGTTCGGTGAACGTCGATACTAGCGATGCCGCCGCGAAGACGATGACCTCGGCGGAGGTGTCGGACCGTG
>CAXMSM010000155.1:0-4502 GCA_964195655.1 uncultured Gammaproteobacteria bacterium
GAGCTTGCGGGCTACGCCGCCGCAGACGTGCGCAAGGCCGTCATCTCGCACCTGCATGCCGACCATGTGGGCGGCATCGCCGACATCCCGCAGGCGGAGCTCTACACCGCTGCGGAGGGTTTCGCATACATGCGGGGTCCCGATCACCCCGAGCGGCACATGGTCTTGCGCGACCGCATCGAGATTCCTGGTGCCAAGTGGCAGATGATTCCATTCGAGCCCACCGACGACCCTGGGGTTGCCCCGTTTACCGAGAAGTTTGATGTGATGGGCGACGGTTCAATGATCGTGCTGCCCACGCCTGGCCATCTTGCGGGTTCGATCTCGATGCTGGTGCGGCGAGGCGCGGCGGCTCCGCTGCTGCTAATCGGTGACCTGACCTATGACGAACAGTTGCTGCAGCGCGACCAGTTCCCGGCCGTCGGCGACAAGAACTTGCTGGCCGCTTCGTTCGCGAAAGTGCGAGCGCTCAAGGAGCGCATGCCCGACTTGGTGATCCTTCCCGCTCACGATCAACGCGCCTCAGAGAAACTCCGGGCCGCGTAGAACTCGAACTGTTTCCGTTCCCAGACCGCGAAGCTGGCGGTCACCGTTACCCGAAGCGTCGGGGCATCGACCGCGGCGCCGGTGCCAGCAGTTCCGCCCTTCACCCCGACCGGCGGTACCGTTGCCATGACCGCCAGTTCTACCAACGGCGGGTTACTTCAGTCTCGGAAAGAACCGACGGTGACACCCCGGCTTACCCGACGAAACCCAGTCATTCGTGTACCTGGTGGCATGTTTTCTGCTTAAGCAACACCCCAGCTGAAGGCAAAAACTCCGAACGGGGAGGGGACTTTGGCCCCTATCGCGGCGCCTCGGGAAATGATCCGATTGGGTCCTTACTTTGTTATTTTCTGCGTGGCGGCAGTGGCGCGCGCCTCGGACATGCAAGCATTACTTTCGCAGTTTGAAGCGAATTCGCTGTGGACTTGGGTGGCTGGCGCCTTGGCTCTAGCATTTGGCCTCATCATCGTCGCCGGTCACCAATACTGGCGAGGCATCGCGGCGATTATTGTGTCCCTGCTGGGCTGACTTCTGGTGCTGCGCGGGCTGTTTCTTCTGGCCTTCCCCACAGCCTTCGGATCCGACATCCGTTCATCGATGAAGCGCTTACGGCACAGGATGCTGGTCCACAATCCGGGCCAGCCCGACCAGTAGCCGCAGTCTTGCGGGAAGGAAGGACGCCGCTAGATCGTCGTCGACCAGGCGACGGCCCTGCAGTTCGTGGTGCTCGATCGCTGACAGCACGATAGGTCCGAAAGCTGTCTGGGCTACCGGATTTCGAGGATGCTTCATCGGTGTTTCAACATCGGTGGTTCAACGCTTGTTCACGAATCCCGCGTCGACGGGCAGCGTGATGCCGGTGACATAGCGGGCGGCGTCTGACACCAGCCAGAACACCGCGTTGGCGATATCCTCGGGTTCCAGTGCCTGCACCGGCAGGGCGTTGCCCATGTCGGGACCCCCTCCGTCTTGCTGCGCCACCCCGTCCAGCCAGGACCGGATGAAGTCGTTGTTGATCATCGGGGTGTTCACACCTGCCGGGTGTACCGAGTTGACTCGAATACTGTATTGGGCAAGGAAGTTCGCGTACACCCGCATGATCCCGACCATGCCGTGCTTGGCGGCCGCGTAGCCAAGGGAGCCGCTGAGTGGCGCTCCGAGCCCCACCAGGCCTGCGACCGAGCTGATCAGTGCGATCGAGCCGCCGTTGCCGAACTTGATCATCGGCTTCATCGCGACGTCGACGGTGTTGTAGACGCCGGTGAGGTTCACGTCGATAACGTCCTGCCACGCATCGGCGGCCGCCATCGGCGCGATCCCCGCGTTGGCGACCACGATGTCGAGGCGGTTGCCCAGGGCCTCGGTTCCCGCACGCAGCGCGGTCTTCACGGCGTCGCGGTCCCGGACGTCGGCCTGGCAGGCAACGATGCGCGCGCCGGATTCCTCGACGAGCTTGACGGTGGCCGCCAGGTCGTCGGGGGTGGCCAGGGGGTAAGGCACCGAGTCGATCTGCTCGCACAGATCCAGAGCGATGATGTCGGCGCCCTCGGCCGCCAGCTTGACCGCGTGCGCGCGGCCCTGGCCTCGCGCGGCACCGGTGATGAATGCGACCTTGCCGGTGAGCTCACCCATGATTGTGAGAACTTAGGGCCGCAGCTGGCCCTTGGCCGGATCTCCAGCCACGACCGGTTGCAGCATCTTGATGTCCGGCGAGCCGTCGAGGTGCTCGCCGATCGTGCCGAAAAGCGTGGCAACCGAGGGGGCCACTCTGTGTGCCTGCAAGGCGTCGGTGTCGGCCCACTGCTCGATGAACACGAAGGTGCCGTCGGCCTCATGTAGCGAGTACAAATCGCAGCCGGGCTCGCTGTGGACCGTTTCCATCGCCTGCTTGCACGCGGTCCGGACGGCCTCCACAGACTCAGGCTTGGCGGTCATGGTGGCGATGACGGTTATCGGCATTGGGCGACTCCTCGATCTCGGCACTGGGCTGGACAGGTGTCCACCTTACCCAGGCGATGGGCAGTCGGTCAGGGCGCGGCGACCCCTACAACCCAGATCGGATGGATCGACACGCTTCTGTGACCCGTGTGGCACATGGTGCAATTGGGGTAACTGCGACTAGGCTGATCGGCATGGCGAGTAAGACCGCGGCTAGATCTGCTGCCCGTCCGACCAGGTCAAAAGCGAATTCTCGAGGAGGATCGAGTCGAGCGCGGCCATCTAGGCCGGCCAGCCCGCGCCGCAAACCGGCTCGCCGGAGCCCGTCTGCCGTCGCAGTCGCCGGCACCGCGGTCGGTCGGAGCGTGCGTGCGGGCTGGTTGATGCTGGCGAAGGGCGCGGGCAGCACGGCTCGCTCAGTCGGCCGGGCACGCGAACTCGAACCCGGACACCGCCGCGACGGCATTGCCCTGGCGCTGCTAGGCGTCGGCGTCGTGGTCGCGGCGAGTTCGTGGTTCGACGCCGCGCGACCCGTTGGTGAGTGGATCGACACGTTCCTGCGGGTGTTGGTGGGCGCGGCGGTGGTACTGGTTCCGATCGCACTGGCAGCGCTGGGTGTCGGGGTCATGCGCTCAGAGCCCGACCCAGAATCACGACCGCGGTTGATCCTGGGGAGCGCGATGATCGTGCTGCCTGCGCTCGGACTGTGGCACTTATGGTCGGGCTCGCCTCAGGATTCGGTCGGTCGCCAGCATGCGGCGGGCTTCTTCGGATTCGCGATCGGTGGTCCACTCTCCGACGGGCTGACGGCGTGGATCGCCGCGCCACTGCTGTTCCTCGGCGTGCTGTTCGGGCTCTTGCTGGTGACCGGGACGACGATCCGTGAGGTGCCCTCGACGGTGCGGGAGATGTTCTCCACCCGGTGGCGTGGTGAATACGACGACGATTACGACGAATACGAGGACGAATACGGGGAGTACGAGGACGAATACGAGGCCGGGCAACCTGAGGACTTCTCAGACGGCTACTACGACGACATTGACGGCCCCGGTGGCCCTGGCGGGGCCCAGTCGTGGCCATCAGCAGGCCAACCCGGCCAAGCGCCGGCTGCACTTACCGGTACGCCGATGGAGAACTATCCGATCGAAGACGACGCGACGGCTATTCCCGAGCCGACCGCCCGCTCGCGCAAGAAGAAGCCGAAAGAGCTTGCCGCGAAGGTAGACGCGAAGGTAGACGCGAAGGTAGAAGAGACCCTGTCGCTGGACCGGGTGGTAGACGGCCCGTACACATTGCCGGCGCTGAGCCTGCTGGTCGCCGGGGCGCCGCCGAAGGTGCGCAGCGCCGCCAACGACAAGATGGTTGAAGTCATCGGCTCGGTCCTGGACCAGTTCAAGGTCGACGCCAGGGTCACTGGGTGCACGCGGGGGCCGACGGTCACGCGCTACGAGGTGGAGCTCGGCCCAGGCGTGAAGGTCGAGAAGATCACCGCGCTGCAGAAGAACATCGCCTACGCCGTGGCGACGGACAACGTGCGCATGCTGGCACCGATCCCGGGCAAATCGGCCGTCGGTATCGAGGTGCCCAACACTGACCGTGAGATGGTGCGGCTGGCCGACGTGCTCACCGCCCCGTCGACGCGCCGTGACCATCATCCGTTGGTGATCGGGCTCGGCAAGGACATCGAGGGCGATTTCATCTCGGCGAACCTGGCCAAGATGCCGCACCTGCTGGTGGCCGGTTCCACTGGTTCGGGTAAGTCAAGTTTCGTCAACTCGATGCTGGTGTCGCTGTTGGCGCGGGCCACCCCCGAAGAGGTCAGGATGATCCTGATCGACCCGAAAATGGTGGAGCTCACACCCTACGAAGGCATTCCACACCTCATCACGCCTATCGTCACCCAGCCGAAGAAGGCCGCGGCAGCGCTAGCGTGGCTGGTCGAGGAGATGGAACAGCGCTACCAGGACATGCAGGCCAGCCGGGTGCGGCACATCGACGACTTCAACAAGAACGTCAGG
>CAXMSM010000156.1:0-6295 GCA_964195655.1 uncultured Gammaproteobacteria bacterium
GGCCGCGACGCACTGGCCGGCGATTCCGGCGTCAGGCAGCGCGCGGGCCGTCAGTCGCGCCGCCCCCCAACCGGCCAGCCACAGTCCGATTATCAGAAGTGCTTTGACCACCAGGCCGCCGTCCAGCACCGCAGAGGCCAGAGCCACGGCGTAGTCCTGGGGCACTGCCCTGGGCGCGGCTTGGGATAGCCCGAGCGCGGAATCGGAGAGATAGGACCTTGGCGTGGACACCGCGTCGCGTAGCAGGAGATACCCGGGAGCCAACAGCGGCGCCGTCACCGCCAGGGCCAACACCAGCGCGTACGCCGACACCGCCACCGAGCGCGCCCGAAGGGGCGCAGGAAAACGCCCGGTCAGCTGGGTTTGTCCGGCGACAGATCGGACGGCCGCTGTGCCGGAAGTTTCTCGGTCTTGGCTTCTGCCCCCGGGACCGGCTCGCCTTCATCGCCGCGGCCACCGAAGAACCGCTGGCCGGTGTCGTCGAGACCGGGATCGATCAGCATGGACTCCGCGCGGAGGGTGAAGGACCCCAGCAGGGTGCCTCCGACCAGGGCGATGAGTCCCAACGCGGTGAAGGTGATGGGCAGGACGCGACTCCATAGCGCCACACCGTCGCGTTCGTCCTGCGCGGCCGCCACCTGCGATTCGACCGACTCCTCGTTGGTGGTGACGCTGTAATCGGCGAAGGTCACCTCGGGTTTGAGTGCATCGCGCGCGTAATAGTGGTGGGCGCGCTCTGTCTGCTTGACGATCGTGCCCGACACCGGATCGGCCCAGAACGTGCGTTGGGCGGCGTAGTAGCGCGTCATGGTGATCGGTTCTTCGGGGTCCTCAGCCTCGACACCCCACATGCGGGCGGGCGCCGTGGCCTGGCTGTCAGCGTCGTCGTCGTACAACGACGCATACTTCACCGGCTCGACGAGCTTGCCGTCGGCGTCGTAGCCGACGTTCTGGGTGAACTTGTAGGCGGTCAGCCCGTTGACGTCGTCCTCGCCGGAGTAGTTGGCGTCGAACGCTTTCTGGGCGATCGGATCGAAGAACGGGTAGGTCTTCTTCTCGGTGTCGAACGGGAAGCGGTAGGTCAGCCCCTCGTGCGGCAGCGCTATGTTGGTTGGCGGGTCCTCGTTCTCGATCGCGCGAGGCTTCTGGACGGCGCCGCCCGGGTTGTTCTCGCTAGACACCGCAAGCGCGGTCCTGCGGTCAAGTGTGACGGTATCCACCATCGCCAGCAGCAGGCCTTTGTCCCGCTGCTGATCACTACGCCGCAGCGTGCTGCCGACCTGCAGGGTCACCACGTCGGCGTTGGACGGCGACTCCACGCTGATCTGCTGCTGCAGCACCAGCGGCACATCCTCGTTGATGACGAACTCCTGGTCGTTCAGGGATTCCGGATCGAACGCGTCGCCGGTGCCGTCGCTGATCAGCGTCGTATCGATATTCAGCGGGATCTTGGCGATCTTGCCCGTGGTGTAGGTGGATAGCAGAAGTGCGGCGATGAGCAGGGCGGCACCGAGACCCATGATTCCGCACGCGGCGATCCGCAGCGCAACTGCGCGGTTCAATGCCGTGTCTCCCTTCGCGCACCGCCACCGGGCCCTACCTCGACGTGTCGGGCTGCCGGTGACGGGCCAAAACCTGTTCGACCCTAACAGCACAAGCTAAGGTCGTCGCTTACTGCGACCTCCTCGCGATGTCGCTAACGAAGACGCCCGATCTCAGGGCCCTCTGTGGGCATGACTACCCGTTTTCGTCTCGGTCGACCGGGCGGGCACACTGTTTCTCGTGACCGAAACCGTGCCGGGGACGGGTGTGCTTCCGACGGACGCCGGCACGGTCGGCGGGACGCGCGGATTTTTGCCCGCTGTCGAGGGCATGCGCGCGTGCGCGGCCATCGGGGTGGTCGTCACTCACGTTGCCTTCCAGACCGGGCACACGGGTGGATTCTCCGGACGTTTGCTCGGCCGATTCGACCTGGCGGTTGCCGTGTTCTTCGCCCTCTCCGGATTCCTGCTGTGGCGCGGGCACGCTGCGGCGGCTCGCGGACTACGCCCGCGACCTCCGACCGGGCACTATCTGCGGTCGCGGATCGTGCGCATCATGCCGGGCTACCTGGTTGCGGTCGTGGTGATTCTGACCCTGCTACCGGATGCCAAGGCAGACCTCACGGTATGGCTGGCGAACCTGACGTTGACCCAGATCTATGTGCCGCTGACGTTGACCGCGGGCCTGACTCAGATGTGGAGCCTCTCGGTGGAGGTGGCCTTCTACGTGGCGCTGCCGTTCCTGGGGCTGCTGGTGCGGTGGGTGCCGGTGCGGGCGCGCATCGGCGTCATCGCGGCTGTCGCTGTCGCGAGCTTCGGCTGGGCGCTGCTGTGGCAGCTGATCCCCCTCAACCCGCCCTACGGCGTCAACCCACTGAACTGGCCCCCTGCGTTTCTCTCGTGGTTCGCGGCGGGAATGTTGCTTGCCGAGCTGACTGTCAGTCCGATCGGCTGGGTGCATCGAATGGCCCGTCGCCGCCTGTTGATGGGGTTCGTCGCGGTGGCTGGCTTCCTCGTGGCGGCTTCTCCGCTGGCTGGCCCGGAGGGCCTCACGCCGGGCACCGTCGATCAATTCATCGTCAAGATGGCGATGGGGGCGATCGTGGCTGGGGCACTGCTGGCGCCGTTGGTGTTGGACAGACCCGAGACGTCGCACAAGTTTCTGGGCAGCGCCACGATGGTCACGTTGGGTCGGTGGTCCTACGGTCTGTTCGTCTGGCATCTGGCTGCGCTGGCGATGGTTTTCCCGGTGATCGGCGAGTTCGCCTTCAACGGCCATATGATCGCTGTGCTGTTGTTGACGGTGGTGTTCGGGTTCGCGATCGCAGCGGTCAGCTATGCCTTGGTGGAGTCGCCATGCCGAAACGCATTGCGTCGCTGGGAGAGACGCGTCGACCCGACGCCGCTGGATAGTGCAGTCGATGACGTGACCGAGCCTGCCTTCGCGCGATGATCTGTTCGCGACGACCGCTTTCGTCATGGGATGTCAGTCGTCAGTCGTCAGTCGTCAAAGTCGAGACCGCTACCGCCACGATGGACAGCAGCGTGAGGAACTGCACGCCTGCCCAGTGGCCGACATATCCGTCGACCGAGCGCCAGGGATTCTGACTGAGCACCGCACCGGCCAGGATTAGACCAGTCGCGGCAGTACCGACAGTCATTCTGTGCCAGTATGTTTCGCGCTTACGCAGAAGTCGCCGGAATCCGAGTGCGACGGCGGCTACCGCGACCCCCGCGCCGCCGGATATCACCGCTGCCGCCACGACCAGCGCAGTACCACGCGCGGCCGTCGCCGGCTGCCACGGTGAGGGGGGTGAATCGACGGCCCCAGTGCGCCGCGCCGGCAGGAACGCCAATCCAACCAGGAAGGGCAGCAGGGCGAGGCCGCCGATCAGCCCGGCCCGGTAGGTGGCATTGGACGCGAAGCTCAGCGTGAGGGTTCCTTCGGTTCCTGCCGGCAACACCCAGCCCTGCTGCCAGCCGTTGACTGTGACCGCGGTTAGCGGTGCGCCCTCACTGCTGCGCGCGATCCACCCCGGGTTGACGCTCTCGGGCACCACCAGGACCCGGATCGCATCCGACGAGGACACCTCGACTTCGCGACGGTCAGAACTCCAGCGGCCGGTGTCAACAGGATCTGTGGTGGCCGAACCCAGTCGGTCCGCCAACGGAGCAGCCAACTGGACGCCGTCGACGATGAACGCCGGACCGGGGCTGATCAACAGCTCCTGCCGGCCGGCGGGGAGCGCGATCGGCTCACTGCGGCAGGGGCGTGCCGAGATCGGCTCGTTGTCGAGCAGGGCGCCGACGGTCGTTGTCACTGACGTTTGCACGAACTGGCCGGCGACGCCAATGATCGGGCCGCGGCCGCACGGCACGCGGATGGTCCGCGCGCGGTTGGCGGTAGCGTCGGCGGCCGCGATCGGGGCGCCGTGTGCGTCGAGAGCCACGATCTCGGCCAGCCCTGGTGGTTTGAGCTGGTCGAAACCTAGTGCCGTACGGTCGATCACGTCATTCCAGTCCAGCAGCGACACCGTGATCGTGTCGGTCACGCTGGCCCGTAAGTCCAGTGTCTCAGTGCCCCCGGTAAGCCAGCGCACCTCAGGACCGTCGCCGAGATCGACAGCGATCATCGTGGGGTGTGCCGGTAGGGCAGACGAACTCGGTGTCACTCTCAGCCCAGCCACGTTCTGCGGGGCGGGCAGCTTCAGGATGAGGGTGGCAGGATTGTGCGCGTGCACGATGCGCTGAGGCGCCGTCCATGCCGTACCCGGATCCCCGTCGGTGGCGGCGTAGGCAGAACCAAGAACGTCGATGGGATCGGAATCTCCTACGGCCCTTGTCGTACCAGGCGCTGCGATGAGATCGGCGAGGTTCGGCCCCTGACGGGCACGTACCCACACGGTCGGCGCCACTTGTGTCTGCTCGGGCACGGTCAAAGTCCGGCTCAGGTTGACTGGTTCTTCAGAGGAAAGCGCCAGCGCTGCCGCGCAACGGACGCCGGTGGGGCTCTCGACGCAGCCGGCCCGCCCTAACAGCTCGGAGCCCAGGTCCCATTGGGCAACAGACGAATTCCGTGGAGGTCCGGGTACCTCCACGGTGTGGCGGAGGTTAACCGGGTGAGCGAAGCCGTTCGCGTCGTATTGGGTGACGGCGAAATCGGTGATGCCGAACTGCACGCCGCGGGAGCCGTCGTCGGTGGCGACGGCGGTGATGCGCACCCAGGGTGACTCGCCGTAGGGCAGTGCGACGGTCACCGGTCTGCCTGCTTCCTCGAACCGCACCGTGGCCGTGCCGTTGACGGTGGCTACCTCAAGCCGTCGCACCTGAGCGCCGACGGCCGTGGCGCTCGGCGTGATCGTGACCGTGGCGTTGGTGACCGGGTGGTCGAAATCAACCTGAAGCCACTGGCCGACTGCGTTCTGTAGCGCATTGGACACCCAGCTGGTAGACGAGTCCCCGTCGATCGTCGCGGCAGGCGCGGAAGCAGGTGAGACGTTGGGCAGCGCCGTGGAGTCCGACGCCGAACTCGAGACCGAGATGCGGCCGCCGCCCCACTGTGCGTAGAGCGGGGTCGTGTCGCCGGCGGGGTAGTCGGGCACTCTGTTGAAGGTATTGCGCGGATCGTCGGCAGTACGGACCGCCGACGAGTGATTGTCAACGCGGCCGTAGTCGGTTTCGCGCGCCAACGGGGTGTCGGTGACTGTGACGGCCGGTGCGGGCAGTCCTGCACGCAGTGCGTCCGGGGTCAGCAGCATCGGCCCCAGCGGGGGCAGGTCGGATAGTCGCCTTCGCTCGTCGAGTCGCAGCAATGACTCCGGACCACCGTCCACGCGGGCCATCGCGTCGGCATCAACCAGGTAAGGAGTCGACGCTGTGGAGTCCCCCAGGGGCGCCGGTTCCACTTTGAAGACCTCGACGGCCGGGTAGCGCGGGCGTAGTCCGCTGTCAGTGATGAACCCGTCCAGGCTGCCCGGGCCGACAGGATCGCCGAACTGGGCCACCCTCGTCAGGCCCGGCGAACCGTCGATCGTCCGGTGGACCAGGATAGGACGTGCCGATCTCGAGGTATCCGGGTCCAGGTCGTTGCGCACGACCAGGTACGAAATACCTTGTCGGGCAAGGGTATCAGCGAGACCCGCGGACGGCCTTCCGGCGGCGAACAGCCGTTGAACGGAATCCAGCGCGCGGATCGTCTCCGGCGGGGCTAGCGGGATGGAGTCGCGGACACCCCAGGGGCTGCTGCCCAGCACCTGCAGCGGTTCATCGTGGCTGTTGCCCCACACCTGGGTGGCGAAAGGGGCACCAGGTACCACCAGAACCCGCCCGGCCTCAGATGATCCCTCTCCGGTAAGCGGGTGAGGCCCCCCGTTATTGGCGTCTAGCCAGTCCGCGGTTTCCTGCCAGTACTGCGGGATCGCGTCGAACGCGCCCGGCGGGGTCAGTCGACCGGTCCAGGCCAGCGACGTAGCGGCGGTCAACGCGGTGAGTAGCACGATGCCCACCGCAATGCGCTTGTCCTTCTCCGGGTGGGCGAACGCGTCGCGCCACGCTGCTCGTGGCGCGCTGCCCGGAAGTGGGATGCGCCCAAGCAGGTGGGCCAGCCCGAGCGCCAACGGCAGGCGCAGCAATGGTTCCAGCTTGTGCAAGTTACGCAGCGGGGTCCCGTCCGCATCGAGGAACACCTGGACGTGGTGCGCTATCGGTGAACCCAACCCGCCGCCGTAACCTGCTGCCAGTAGCACGATGCCGAG
>CAXMSM010000157.1:0-3335 GCA_964195655.1 uncultured Gammaproteobacteria bacterium
CATCGTGAAACAAACTCGGCTGCAAGCTGATTCGCCACCGACCTTACTGACGATGTCCTTGAACTTCTGCCGGTCCTCGCCACGCTGGATGGCCTCGAAGTCAGCGCCGATCAGTTCGACCCCGTACTTGTCGAGGGCGCCATTCTCGTAAAGTTCAACCGCGGTGTTGAGTGCGGTCTGCCCGCCAAGAGTGGCCAGCAGCGCGTCAATCTTGTTGCCGCGCTCCGCCTGCTGCGCAATGACCCGTTCAACAAAGTCGGCGGTGATCGGCTCGATATAGGTGTGATCGGCGAACTCCGGGTCCGTCATGATCGTCGCCGGGTTGGAGTTGACCAGGCTGACCTGCAGACCCTCGGCCCGCAGCACCCTGCAGGCCTGGGTGCCCGAGTAGTCGAACTCGCAGGCCTGTCCGATGACGATCGGGCCGGACCCGATAACCAGGACATGGTTGAGGTCGGTGCGACGCGGCATCTATCCCCTCCTTCTCGCCGAAACTGCATTTCGGCAGATAAAGTGCGAGAACGGGCCTACGGGATTGCAGTTTCGGCGTTGCTCAGGCACGCTTCTCCCCCGCCATCAGGTCGACGAACTGATCGAACAGATACTCCGCATCGCGTGGACCCGCGGCCGCTTCCGGGTGGTACTGCACCGAAAACGCCCGCCCGCTGACCAGCTTTATCCCCTCCACCACACCGTCGTTGGCGCAGGTGTGGCTCACCATGGCCGACCCGAAGGGCGTGTCGAATTCCTCGCCGGCCTCGCCCTCAAGCGCGAAGCCATGGTTCTGCGCGGTGATCGCGACCCGGCCGGTGTCATGGTCCATTACGGGGATGTTGATGCCGCGATGCCCGAAGGTCATCTTGTAGGTGGCGCGGCCCAGTGCGCGGCCCAGGATCTGGTTGCCGAAGCAGATGCCGAACAGCGGGATTCCAGCGCCCAACACCTCCTGGGTCACCGCCACCACGTGATCGGCAGTGGCCGGATCGCCCGGGCCATTGGACAGGAACACCCCGTCCGGGCGAACATCGACGATCTCGCTGAAGCCAGTTGACGAAGGCAGCACCTGAGTGCGGATACCGCGTCTGGTGAAGTTTCGTGGGGTGTTCGTCTTGATTCCCAGATCCAGCGCGGCGACGGTGAACCGTTGCGGTCCGTCAGATTCCACGATATAGCTGCTGTCAGTGCTGACCTCGCCTGCCAGGTCGGCGCCGAGCATGGCCGCCTGGTCACCTACCCGGGCCAGTAGCTCGTCGGCATCGGCCAGTGCGGACCCACTGAAGATCCCGGCTTTCATCGAACCTCGACTGCGCAGGTGGCGAACAACGGCGCGGGTATCGATGCCGGCGATGCCGACGACGCCCTGGCGCACGAGTTCGTCCTCGAGGGTTCCGGTGGCACGCCAGTTCGACGCCCGCGGTGAGGGATCACGCACCGCGTAACCCGCCACCCAGATCTTGTCGGCGCGGCTCTCGCTGTCCTCAAGGTTCCAGCCGGTATTGCCGATCTGGGGCGCGGTGGCCACCACGATCTGCCGGTGGTAGCTGGGGTCGGTGAGGGTCTCCTGGTAGCCGGACATGCCGGTGGAGAAAACAGCCTCACCCAGCGTCTCACCGACTGCCCCGAACTCCGTGCCGGTGAAGATCCGGCCGTCCTCAAGCACGAGGAAGGCTTTGTGTGCGGTCATGCAACCTCCTCCGGAAGCCAGTTCGAGTGAGCGCGACGGTCGTCTGCGCGAAAGCCAGTGTCGATCTCCGCGCCCGTCTGCAACCGCCAACGGATCGCGAGGATGCCCTCGTGGGTGAGCACTTTCCCGGCAAGATGATTTTCAGCCCGGATCTCGACGATCGCATCGTCGGGTATCCAAATAGGACTAGCCCCCTTGCGCTGCAACATGATTCCCTCGGGATAGCGGGTCAGGACGGCCTTGGCGCGAAAGCCGAGGTCCCCTGCGGCGACGCGCTCGTTCCAGTGCGGAGCCAGCGTGCTGCCGACATAGAGCCCATTGGTGGCTGAGACGATCGCCGAGCCCACGGTGTCAGGCAGCGACGGCAACGTTCCCACAATGTTTACCTGCTGCTCCGCGCGGCGCCGCCACCCGCGAAGCATCCCCTGGATCAGCACCGCGATCACCAGTACCGCCAACCCGGCCATGATCAGCGAGGCAACCAGCGTCGGAGTGTTCACGCCAGCACCGCACCGTCGCGGGCGGTGACCCTGCCGCGCAGCATCGTTGTCGTGACCACTGCCGGCAACAGCATGTCCTGATAGGGCGTGTTGTCCGACCGACTGGCCAGCGCCGCACCGGTGACCGTCCATGTGGCAGCGGGGTCAATCACCGTCAAGTTCGCCGGTTCTCCGACCTCCAACGGCCTTCCCTGGTCGGGCAACCCGACGATGCGGGCGGGGCTCTCGCTCATCACGCGAGCGACATCGCGCCACGTCAGCAGGCCAGGTATGACCATCGTCTCGACGACCACCGACAGCGCCGTCTGCAATCCCAGCATTCCTGGCCGGGCATTAGCGAACTCGCACATCTTCTCGTGCTCGGCGTGCGGTGCATGATCGGTTGCCACACAGTCGATCACACCGTCTGCGACGGCCTGACGCAGCGCGACCGCATCGCTGGCCTCGCGCAGCGGCGGGTTCACCCGGTTGCGCCCGTCATAGCTGTACAGCCGGGCGTCGTCGAGCAGGAGGTGATGCGGGGTAACCTCTGCCGTGATCGAGATCCCTTGCTCCTTCGCCCATCTCACGAGTTCAACAGTTCCCGCGGTGGATGCGTGGCAGATGTGCACGCGGGCGCCGGCGTCACGGGCCAGCAGCGCATCGCGGACTACGATCGATTCCTCGGCGGCGCGCGGCCAACCGGTCAGCCCGAGCCGGGCGGCATTCGGGCCTTCATGCGCGACGGCGCCGACGGTCAGACGTGGATCCTCGGCATGCTGGGCGATCAGTACCCCAAGGCCGGTCGCGTACTCCAGCGCACGGCGCATCACCAACGGATCATCCACGCACACGCCGTCGTCGGAGAACAACCGGACCTGCCCGACACCGGCGGCCATCAGACCCATCTCGGTCAGCTGTTTACCGTTCAGGCCGACGGTCACCGCACCAACTGGGTGTACGTCAACCAGTCCGATCTGCTGGCCACGGTGCCACACATGGTCGGTGACCACGGTGCTGTCGGCGACTGGATCAGTGTTGGCCATCGCGAATACCGCGGTATAACCGCCGAGAGCCGCTGCAGCCGAGCCGGTTTCGATATCCTCGGCATACTCTCTACCGGGCTCACGCAGGTGTGTGTGCAGGTCGACGAAACCGGGCAACAGGATTTG
>CAXMSM010000158.1:0-4520 GCA_964195655.1 uncultured Gammaproteobacteria bacterium
GGCGGTGTGGCGGCTTGGGGCGGGCCGCTCCGAGCCGGGTCAGCGGGTTCAGGCTGGCGCCGGTATGCGTATCCATCGTCGCCCTGGGGAGCCCGTCGCCGCGGGCCAGACGCTGTTCACCCTGTACAGCGACACCCCGGAACGATTCGGGGCGGCCCTGTCGGAGCTCGACGGCGCCTGGAGTGTCGGTCCGACTCTTTCCGAGCCGCTACCGATGCGGCCGCTCATCATCGACCGGATCACCTGAGGAGCTCGCTGTGACGACCCCGCTGACTCTGGACAACATCCGGCGTGCGCCCAAGGCGTTGCTGCACGACCACCTCGACGGCGGGTTGAGACCGGCCACTGTGCTCGAACTGGCCGGCCAGTACGGCTACGAAGACCTGCCGGCCACCGACGTCGAGTCGCTCACGAGCTTCTTCCGCGCGGCTGCCCACAGCGGGTCGCTGGTTCGCTACCTGGAGCCGTTCGCGCACACCGTCGGCGTCATGCAGACTCCTGAGGCGTTGCATCGGGTGGCCTACGAGTGCGTCGAGGACCTGGCCCGCGACAACGTCGTCTACGCCGAGATCCGGTTCGCGCCCGAATTGCACATGGACGCCGGGCTGTCGCTGGACGCCGTCGTCGACGCGGTGCTCGCCGGCTTCGCCGACGGTGAGATGGCCGCCGCCGCAGAAGGGCACGCCATCGTGGTGCGCTGTCTGGTCACGGCGATGCGGCACGCCGCGCGCTCGCGCGAGATCGCCGAGTTGGCGATCCGGTTCCGGGATAAGGGTGTGGTGGGCTTCGATATCGCCGGCGCTGAGGCAGGCTACCCCCCGACCCGGCACCTGGGCGCATTCGAGTACATGCGGAACAACAACGCCCGCTTCACGATTCATGCCGGGGAGGCGTTCGGATTGCCGTCCATCCAGGAGGCGATCTCATTCTGTGGTGCCGACCGACTGGGCCACGGGGTGCGGATCGTCGACGACATCGTGGTGCACGACGACACGTATGCGACGCTGGGCCCGCTGGCCTCGATCTTGCGGGACAAGCGAGTGCCGTTCGAACTATGCCCCAGCAGCAACGTGCAGACCGGGGCCGTCGCCAGCATCGCCGAGCACCCGTTCGCGCTGCTGGCCCGGCTGCGGTTCCGGGTGACGGTCAACACCGACAACCGGCTGATAAGTGATACGACGATGAGCCAGGAGATGCTGCGCCTGGTCGAGGCGTTCGGCTACGGCTGGAGTGACCTCGAGCGGTTTACCGTCAACGCGATGAAGTCGGCGTTCATCCCGTTCCCTGAGCGGTTGGCGCTGATCGACGATGTGATCAAGCCGCGCTACGCAGTGCTCGTCGGCTAGCGGATTCGGTGGTGATTTCGGTGCAGTTTGTCACCTGACGCGTGACCAAATGCACCGAAATCGCTCACTCCTGGCGTAGGCGGGACTCGACGAACGTCTCCAGGGACACCCATTGGGCGACCGCGTCGGCGAAAGGTGCGCTCGGGCGTGCCGCGGAGTCGGGATCGAGCACGTGAGCAACCAGTCGGCCCAGTGGCGCGTCGGGTGCGAGCTTGGTCTCCACGCTGGTGTCCTCGGCGTACTCGCCGACATCGCGCAGCAGCTCAACTGCCAGCTCGAGTTGATCGTGGTCCAGGCCATCGGGGCCTTCAGCCAGGTCGTCCACGATGCCGGTCAGCACGTAGATGTTGTCGTCGGTGATCTCGAGGCGAAGCGATCCGTCGGTAGCCGCCGTCCGGATGTCGTCGTAGGTGGCCAGGTCGGACAGGTCGTGGTCATGTTCGTCGGCGAGGTAGCGCGCCAACGTTCGCTCTGATCCGAACACGCTGATCCGCCCGTTGCGGCCCAGGAAGATCGGCCGGTCCTCGAGGTAGCAGCGCAGCGTGAAGAACGTGCCGCTGCTGGTCATAATTCGGACCGGGTCGATACCGACCCGCTGCCAGAAGTTCTGGTCGCTGCCGAGCACCTTGTCCTGGGCCGCGGCGGTCAGCTGGGCCGACTCCTCGTCGGTATCGACGATATCGTCGATCACTACCTCCGCTACGTCGTCATCTCCTTCGGGTGCGGGCTCGTCAAGCTCGGCCTGGGCCTTCTTGACTGCGGAGCTGTCGACTTCGGGGGTAGTGATGATCTCGTCGATCGCGTCGATGACTTTGTCCCAGCTGCGCGCGATGATCTTCTCGATATCGGCCCAGCGTTTGCGGCCGGCACGGCCGCCGAACGCCTCTGCCCCGCCGCCGACGGTCCCGAGCATCGGGTTGCCGTTGAAGAACTTTGTGACTGACGGCAGCTCGCACACCGTCCCGATCGACGACACCACCGCCAGCGCGCCGTGCAGCTGGCCGACACTATCGTCGGTTGGCTTCTCGGCAAGCAGTTCCTCGAATCCGGCCAGGTCGTGCGTGTGGTTCTCGGCCGGGTCGAGTCCGTGGGCGTTGGCCTCGGTCAGCTTCTGCCACGCGGGGTGATCGGCGATGTCGTTGTCGCTGTTTGTCCGGACGAACGCCACCAGGTCGGCGACCGATTCAAACACGTAGAGGTCCTCATCCTTGCCGAGGAAAGCCTCCCACTCGTCGCCGTCGGCGCGCCACCGCGGCGCCCACAGCGTGTACACGTCGCCCTTGGTCAGCCTCAGCCGGATCGGCACGATGTCAGCAGCCATGCGGCACAGCCTAGCCAGGAGGCTAATCAGGACCGACCGGTGTGGGCTTCGGCTGATTGAAAGTCCTGCCGAAACTGCATTCCAGCAGGTCGGTTCCCGCACTTTCGCTGAGTGCTTGCAGTTTCGTGACTGCTTGCAGTTTCGAGGGCCAGACGTTCACGCCGTGGGTCGCCAGAACCCCTGAAAACCCTGGCCCGCGTTGCTGGTCCGAACTGGCGACAGCTTGACTGGATCGCCAGCCTCGATCATGGTGCCGTCGCCCACGATCATCGCCACGTGGCCGTCCCATACCGCCAGGTCCCCGGGCAGCAGCAAACCCGGGGCAACAGCGGCGCCGATATCTTGCTCCTGGGCCAGTCGCGGAATGTTCAGCCCCGCTTCGTCATACGCCCACTGCGTCAGGCCGCTGCAGTCCAGTCCGACGCCCGGCGTGGTGCCACCCCACCGGTAAGGCACCCCGAGCTGGGTCAGCGCATGCCGCACAGCGCTCGCGGCCAACGGGTTCGGCGCCATGACCACGGTGCCGTCAGGCAGTCGCACCGCCAACCCGTCACCGTAGGTCGCCTCGTCCGCTGATTCGTTCCAGTCTTGGGTTAGTCCAGCCAGCTCCCCGAACCCGCCGCCACCCCAGCCGGCTGGGGTGCCCAGGGGCGCACCGCCGCCGAGTCCGGAACCCATGCCGCCGCCGAGTGCGGAGCCCACACCACCGCCGAGGCCGGAACCCGCGCCAGCGCTGGACCCGGAACCCATGCCGCCGCTGGACCCGGTGCCGCTGAATCCCGCCGGCGCGGTCGCGGCAGGGGAGCCTGCCGGTGCCGGGGTGTCCAGCTCCGCGGCATGCCCGTCGAGTTCGGTGAGCAACTCCTCGATCACCGAGATCGCCTCCGTCAGACAGCGGCGCGCCTCGGCCAGCAACTCCTTGGCGATTCCCGGAGAATCCAACCTAGGTTCCAGTGCGCCCGCCCTGGCTTCGAACTCGTCGACGATGGCCTGCAGACGACGGTGAGCCCGCGCCACCGCCCCGGCGGCGTTGTCAGCCGCCGCGCCCAGGTTCCCGGCACGTTCGGCGGCATCCTCGATCGCCGCGGCTGTCGTCGTCGCGAACTCGGCGGCGGCGTCAGCCCCCGCACCCGACCATGTGGTTCCGGTGCGGTGCCAGGCCTGCCCTGCTGAGCTCGCGACGTCGGCCAACGTGTGGCGGACCCCGGCCAGTAGCGCGGCCGGGTCGGCAGTCGGGTCGCCAGACCATCCGGGGCCGACCAGTGCCTGCACCTGGCGGATCGGCGCCGACAACGCCGCAACCAGGGCGCTGGGCATCACCAGGTACCGGTGAGCCGCGTCCCGGCGTCTGCGTCGGCGTCCTCGTAGGCGTAGGCCGCGCTGTGCGCCGCGGGGTGTACCGCCGCGATCGACGCACCCAGCTCGGTGACGAGGCGGGCCTCGCTTTGAGTGGCTCGGGTCAGCGCGGCGTGGAACCTGGCTCCGACCGGCCCGAACATCGAAGTGGATGTGGCGCCCAGCGTGGACAGTCGCGAGGCAACCGCCTGCAGGTCCGCGGCGTGGCCGGATGAGGCCGAGCCGTAGGCGCGAATGAGGACGGTGTCTGCAGACAAGGGCGCGAACATACGTTTAGGACGCCGCGCAGCGGCTTCCGGTTCCCGTTAAGGTCGGAATTCATGGATGTACGCGTTGTTGATCACCCGCTGGCCGCGGCGCGGCTGACCGCTCTGCGCGATGAGCGCACCGACAACGCGGCGTTCCGTGCCGCGCTGCGGGATCTCTCGGTGATGCTTGTCTACGAGGCCACCCGGGATCTGGCGATCGACACCGTCCCGATTCGCACCCCGCTGGCC
>CAXMSM010000159.1:0-3064 GCA_964195655.1 uncultured Gammaproteobacteria bacterium
ACCTCCTCCTCCACCACCACAGAATGTTCCGCCGCCCCAACCTGAGCCGCACTACCCATGGCTGCCTCCGCCTCCGCCTCCTGCGCCGCAGCCCCCGCGGCCCCAACCGCGTATACCTGAACCGGCCGCTCCTGCAGCCACCCATTGGCAACCGGCTCCAGCCGAGGGACAGTGGATTCCGCCCGGTGCGCCGGGCAGTCACTGGGTGCCGGCGCCCGCCGGCAATGACCCCCGCGACGACCCCGGCGACGACCCCGGCGACGACCCCCGCGACGACCCCCGCGACGAATACGTGGGCAGGCGACGGGCCCCCGACGCCCTGCAGCAGGAGTCCTTCGGTCAGGCTCCGCCACCCGCCGAACCGCCACGCGGTCGGCACTCTGGCATCTCGGCAGACGACACAGAAGGCACGGCAGGCGCTTCCCTCCACACGGATGCGACGGACGTGCCGGTGCCGTCACCTACGCCTCCTGCCGCTGCTCATCCGGATGCCGAGCAAGACGAGCCCGAGCACGCCGACGGCGGTGCCCACGCCGGTGGTCAGTCGGTCACCGAGTTGTTGGCGCGGCTGCAAGCGCCGCAATCGGGAGGCGGGCGGCGCAGGCGTCGCGAGGATTGAGCTAATCTCAAAGTGACCGTCCGGTACCCGCGATGCGGGACTGGAACGAACCCATGAGAATCTGCGAGGTCGTCTGCGATGCTGCAGCCCCCCGCCGGCGGGCGAGCCCCACACGACGGACTCCGTCCTGCCCGGCTCACGATCGGCATCATTTCCGCTGGTCGGGTCGGTACCGCGCTTGGTTTCGCGCTGGAACGTGCCGAACACGTCGTTGTCGGCTGTAGCGGGCTCTCGAAGGCTTCGCGGCAGCGCGCGCAGCGGTGGCTTCCCGATACCCCTGTGCTACCGGTCGACGAGGTGGCCGGGCGCGCCGAGCTCCTGTTGCTGGCCGTTCCCGATGCGGAACTTCCCGCGTTGGTGGCGGGCCTCGCGGCGACCGAAGTTGTGCGTCCAAACACCATCGTGGTGCACACATCGGGAGCGAGTGGGATCGGTGTCCTGGCGCCGCTGGCTGAACAGGGATGCATCGTCCTGGCGATCCATCCAGCGATGACGTTCTCCGGTTCGGATGAGGATATCGATCGCCTGCGCGGCACATGCTTCGGCATCACCGCTGCCGACGAGATCGGGTACGCCATCGCGCAGTCGTTGGTGCTGGAGATCGGCGGCGAACCGTTCCGGGTACGTGAGGACGCGCGGACTCTCTATCACGCCGCATTGGCACATTCCAGCAACCACGTCGTCACTCTCCTGCTCGACGCGATCGAGGCGTTGCGCACTGCGCTGCAGGGCCAGGAGCTGCTGGGGCAGGAGCCGGTCGGCGACAGGCCCGGGGGGATCGCCGAACGGGTCATCGGTCCGTTGGCACGCGCGTCACTGGAGAACGCCTTGCAGCGCGGTCAGGCTGCGCTCACGGGTCCGGTCTCACGCGGTGATGCCGCCGCAGTCGCCAGCCATCTGCAGGCGCTCAACGAAGTGAATCCCGATCTTGCGCAGGCATATCGGACGATCTCGTGGCGCACGGCGCAACGTGCGCACGCCCCCGATGCTTTGTTTGAGGCGTTGGCGGAAGCCGGGCAGTCATGAACACTGCGAGTACCCCGAAGTTCGTCCCGAAGTTCGTCGCTGGGCAGCTCAACGTGTACGTGCGACCAGCCGAGGTCTCCGAAGTGTCCAGGGCGTTGCGCGCGACCGGGCGCAGGATCATGCTGGTGCCGACGATGGGAGCTCTGCACGAGGGGCATCTGACGTTGATCCATGCCGCCAAGCGGGTACCGGGCACCGTTGTGGTGGTGTCGATCTTCGTCAACCCGCTGCAGTTCGGCGCGGGTGAGGACCTCGACGCTTACCCCCGCACACTCGACGACGATCTCGCCGCACTGCGCGCCGAGGGTGTCGAGATAGCCTTCACCCCGACGGTCGACGACATGTACCCAGAGGGCACCCGCACCACCGTGGTGCCGGGGCCACTCGGTGCCGAGCTCGAAGGCGCTTCGCGGCCCACACATTTCGCCGGTGTTCTCACCGCGGTGCTCAAACTGTTCAACGTCGTGCACCCTGATCGCGCATATTTCGGTGAGAAGGACTATCAGCAGCTGACACTGATCCGGCAGATGGTCACAGACCTGAATCTGAGCCCTCAGGTGGTCGGGATGCCTATCGTGCGGGAATCGGACGGGCTGGCCATGTCATCGCGAAACCGCTACCTCGACGCCGTCCAGTGCGAGCAGGCGGGTGCGTTATCGGCGGCGCTGCTGGCCGGGATGTACGGGGCGTCGAGGGGCGCGTCATCTTCGTTGGACGCTGCCTGTGCGGTGCTCGACGCGGTGCCCGATCTGGAGGTCGAGTATCTGGAGGTTCGCGACCCGATGCTGGGACCGGCGCCTGGTGAGGGGGCCGGGCGACTGCTAGTGGCGGCCAGGCTGGGGCGTACCCGCCTTATCGACAACATCGCGATCGAATTAGGTGCACGTAGCGGTATCGACGGCCATCCGCAAGTTCCATCCGGTGAGAGCCATGAATTACCTTGGAGAAACTGATGTTACGAACGATGCTGAAGTCAAAGATCCACCGCGCCACCGTTACCCAGGCTGATCTGCATTATGTCGGATCGGTGACCGTGGACGCGGATTTGATGGAGGCCGCCGACCTTCTCGAAGGCGAGCAGGTGACCATCGTCGACATCGACAACGGTGCGCGGTTGGTCACGTATGTGATAACAGGTGAGCGTGGCAGCGGCGTGGTCGGTATCAATGGTGCCGCAGCACATTTGATACATCCGGGCGACCTGGTGATCCTGATTGCGTACGGGACGCTGGAGGATGCTGAGGCCAGGACCTATCGGCCGCGGGTGATCTTCGTCGACTCCGGTAACAGGCAGATCCACCTTGGTGCCGATCCGGCACATGTGCCGCCAAACGCGTCTCAGCTGATATCGCCGAGGTGATGGCGTGCTACTTGCGATTGATGTCCGAAACACTCACACAGTCGTCGGTCTGGTTTCAG
>CAXMSM010000160.1:0-4010 GCA_964195655.1 uncultured Gammaproteobacteria bacterium
CAACTCCTGAGACCGTGGCGACGACCGAGACAGTGGTCGTCGCCGAGGCCCAGGCGGCCCCGCGCGAGCCTGTGGTGATGGATCGTCCGATCCAGACCGTGGGCCGCCGCAAGGAGGCCGTGGTGCGGGTGCGACTGGTTCCGGGAACCGGCCAGTTCAACCTCGACGGCCGCACCTTGGAGGCCTACTTCCCCAACAAGGTGCACCAGCAGCTCATCAAGGCTCCGCTGGTGATCGCCGACCGGGTGGAGAGCTTCGACGTCTTTGCCCACTTGCACGGTGGCGGGCCGTCCGGCCAGGCTGGCGCGCTGCGTCTGGCCATCGCCCGAGCCCTCATCATCGTTCAGCCCGAGGACCGGCCGGCGCTCAAGAAGGCCGGCTTCCTCACCCGCGACCCGCGTGCTATCGAGCGCAAGAAGTACGGTCTGAAAAAGGCTCGCAAGGCGCCTCAGTACAGCAAGCGCTGATCGAACCACGGCATGGCGCCCGGTCTACTCGCACTGCGAGTGGCCGGGCGTCAGTCGTTTGGGCCGCGCCGTGGGCTGTTCCACACCGGAATCGAGAAGTGGGGTAGGCCTCGTATCAGGAGCGCGGGTGGTGAGGCGCTTCTCGGGTCTCACCGGCATATCGATTCCGGTGCAGGCACGAACGTCTGGCGCGATGGTTGGTAGTCAAAACGGTATTTGTGAGAGGTTGTCAGCATGGCTCGACTGTTCGGCACCGACGGCGTGCGTGGAGTCGCGAACCATGACCTAACCGCTGAGCTGGCGATGGCGCTGGGTGCGGCAGCGGCGCGGCGGTTGCTCAGACTCGGTGGGGCCAGTCGGAGGGTCGCCGTGGTCGGGCGTGACCCACGGGCTAGCGGTGAGATGTTGGAAGCTGCCGTTATCGCCGGAGTGGCCAGTGAGGGCGTGGACGCACTGCGGGGCGGCGTGCTGCCGACACCGGCTCTCGCGTATCTGACCAGCGCATACGATGCAGACTTCGGTGTGATGATCTCCGCGTCGCACAACCCGATGCCCGACAATGGCATCAAGATCTTCGGCCCGGGCGGGCACAAACTCGACGACGCCACCGAGGACCGCATCGAAGAACTCGTTCACCAGGGCCCCGGGACTCGCCCCACCGGCGCGGGCGTCGGCCGCGCGGTCGACGCCGAGGACGGGTTGGACCGCTACCTTCGTCACGCCGGTAAGGCCGCCACCACCCGGCTCGATGGCCTGACCGTCGTCGTAGATTGTGCACATGGCGCGGCGTCGGTGGCGGCGCCCCGTGCCTACCGGGCCGCAGGTGCAAACGTCATCCCGATCCACGCCGAGCCCAACGGGCTGAACATCAACGACGGCTGCGGCTCGACGCATATGCAGACGCTGCGTTCAGCGGTGGTGTCCTACGGCGCCGACCTGGGTTTGGCCCACGACGGCGACGCGGACCGCTGCCTGGCCGTCGACAGTCATGGCCGAATGATCGATGGCGACGCGATCATGGTGGTGCTGGCGCTGGCCATGCACGAGGCTGGTGAGCTCGCCTCCGACACCCTGGTGGCAACCGTCATGAGCAATCTGGGGCTGCATCAGGCTATGCGGTCCGCAGGTATCGAAGTCCGCACCACTGGTGTCGGTGACCGCTACGTGCTCGAGGAATTGCGGGCCGGCGCGTATTCGATCGGTGGTGAGCAATCCGGTCACCTGGTGCTGCCCGCGTTCGGCACCACCGGGGACGGCATAGTCACTGGCCTGCGGTTGATGTCCCGGATGGCCCAGACGCGTCGCGGCCTCGCCGACCTCGCCGCGCCGATGAAGACGCTGCCGCAGGTGCTGATCAACGTCGAGGTCTCCGACAGGGCGACGGTGGCCGACGCCCCGTCGGTGCGCGACGCGGTGGCTGCGGTCCAGGCCGAGCTTGGTGATAACGGCCGCATCCTGTTGCGGCCCTCGGGAACCGAACAGCTGGTCCGCGTGATGGTGGAAGCTGCCGATGAGGATACCGCTCGGCAGATGGCGGTGCGTGTCGCGAAGTCGGTCAGCGCGCAGGGCTGAGATCGTCGCAGAACCGATGGGAACCAAATCGGTCGCACCGGCGTCCAACCTCATATGGGACAAGCAGACGCGGCCCGCGTCGACATAGGGGCAGTGCGCGCGATTGCGCGCGAGTACGAGTCCGCGGCGCTGATTGTTGACGGTGCCGCGCGAACGCACCTGAGTGATCTTGCGTTCGGAGGCGCCTCGGCGGGGCGCGAATACGTCGCGCACGGGGATACGCTTCGCGCCGCGCTGGATGATGTCGCGACGTCGCTGAGGAAATGGTCGCGGGCGGCCAGTGAAATTGCCGTTGCGCTGCGATCGTCGGCGGACCGCTACCAGGATGCCGACGCGCGTGCCGCAGGGTGGCTGGGGTAGGTCCGGTCGATGCCTGAGGAGTTCGATGTTCGATCACGACTAGCTGAGGGCGAACCCGCGGTGGAGAACTTGCAGCACTACGTGTGGGCGTGCCACCAGATCGGCTATCAGCATCCTGACCTCACATTGCACGCCGTACAAATTCGGGACTGGTACGGCAGCGAGGACGGAATGGACCTGACTGCGCTGCACCATGACTGGCTTGCTCTCGAGGATGCGGCCCGCGCTTCCCAGGATGCGCTTGCGGTCCAGGACCGGCAACTGTCGGTGTTGTCGGCGGCGTGGCAGGGCGCTGGCGCGGAAGCGTCCGCTGACTTCATCCGCCGCCACGGTGAGGCGTCTGCTGCTGTCGCTGCGGCGGTACGCACCGCGACTGAAGCCGTGCGTGCACTGCGGGAGAGTCTGTGGCGCGCGGTCGACGCGAAGGTCGAGGCGGTCGTCGCGATCGAGGGCCGCGCACAGGCCCACCGCGCGGAGTGGCTGGCTGCCGCCGCGACCCTGAGGACAGGTGTGGGGGACCGGGCGGTTGCCGCCGAGCTGGTCGATCAGGCGGTGAAACCGTTTGTGGACAGTAGTATTCGTTCCGATTGGCTCACGGCGATGCGCACGGCGATGTCCTCGGCGACCGACGCCTATGAGCGTGCGGCTGCCGAGTTGGCGGCCGAACACCAACCGGTGTTCGACATCCCGGGCGACCTCGGGCCGACTCGGAGTCCACCGCGTGCCCGCATTCGGGAGGAAATAGGTTTTGATGAGCGGCTTCCGGTCACCGCCCCTGCTGGCCCCGCAACTCCGGGGACAACCCTTCCTTCGGCCTGGAGCGCGCCTTCTGCGGCCGCCTCACCGTTGACCGCACCGTCGCCCGCGACCGGGTTTCTTGCGTCGCCCCCGGAAGTCCCAGCGGGCCAGGTGGACCCGTCGGCGCCACCGCTGAGTGGCTTGGGTTCCGGACTTCCGGACGTTGGCAGCGGGCTGTCGGGGTTCGGACAGCAATTCGCCGACACGTTGAGCGGATTGCTGAGCGGCGGGGGCGGCGGGGTTCCGCAGGTGCCGGATCTCGATGTCCCGGATCTTGAGGTCCCTGAGCTCGACGATCCCCTGGACCTCGACGAAGCCCTGGACCTTGACGATGCCGCCGACGACGACGACGCTGACGCTGGCGCTGATGATGCTGAATCCGACGAGGACGAAGCCGACGATGCTGAAGCCGACGGCGCTGAATCCGACGAGGACGAAGCCGAGGACGCTGTGGCGGAGGAGCCCGTCGAGATCCCGGTCTCCGCTGGGGAACTCGAACCGGAGGCATTCGACGGTCCTGTGGAGGTGCCTGCCGATTCGGCACCGGCCCCGACCCCTGCGCCACCGCCTGCAGAACCGCTGCCGCCGCCAGATCTTCCAGCCGCCGGTCCGTTGGCAGCTGAGCAGACGCCGTGCGCGATTGCCGCCGACGAACTGCCCCAGGTCGGAGACCCATCGGAGTAGCGTGCGCGAGGTGAAGTTGCGATTTCCGGAAGTCGTTGTCCTGTTCATCCTGGGAGGCCTTGCCGCCCTGATCGGCGATCACAGCCACGTGGTGACGGGCACGACCGTGTACTTCACCGATGTCGTCCC
>CAXMSM010000161.1:0-8196 GCA_964195655.1 uncultured Gammaproteobacteria bacterium
CTCATCAGTGTAAAAAACAAGCGCACCACGGACGGCCGTCTGTTCGGCACAACCACAAACGCCCATAGTGTCTTCCCATAGTGAGGCTAGTGTTTACCGGCGTGGCCCTTCCTAACCTGACCCGCGACCAGGCCGTCGAGCGTGCCGCCCTGGTCACCGTCGACAGCTATCACGTCACCTTGGACCTGACCAACGGCAGCGGCAAGCCCGGTGAGAGCACCTTCCGGTCTCTGACGACCGTCGAATTCGACGCGCTCACCGGCGCCGACACCTACATCGACCTAGCTGCCGACACCGTCCGCAGCGCCACCCTCAACGGCGTCGATATCGACGTATCGGGCTACCACGAGTCCGTCGGCATTCCGCTCACCGGCCTGGCAGCGCGCAACATCCTGGTCGTTGACGCACACTGCCGCTACTCGAACACCGGTGAGGGGCTGCACCGTTTCGTCGACCCGGTGGACGACGAGGTCTACCTTTACTCGCAGTTCGAAACCGCCGACGCCAAGCGGATGTTCGCCTGCTTCGACCAGCCGGACCTCAAGGCTGCCTTCGATATCACGGTCACCGCACCCGCGCATTGGGAGGTGATTTCCAACGGCGCCACCATCACCACCGAACAAATCGGTGACGCCAAACGGCACACGTTCAAAGCCACACCCCGGATGAGCACTTACCTGGTAGCCATGATTGCCGGACCCTACGCGCGCTGGGATGACGCATACTCCGACGACCACAGCGACATCCCGCTGGGGATCTTCTGCCGCAAGTCGCTGGCCGAATACATGGACCAAGAGCGGCTGTTCACCGAAACTAAGCAAGGCTTTGCCTTCTACCACAACAACTTCGGTACGCCGTACGCCTTCGGCAAGTACGACCAGCTGTTCGTGCCGGAATTCAACGCCGGTGCGATGGAGAACGCCGGAGCGGTGACCTTCCTGGAGGATTACGTCTTCCGGTCGAAAGTGACCCGGGCGTCCTATGAGCGTCGCGCCGAGACGGTCCTGCACGAGATGGCACACATGTGGTTCGGCGACCTGGTCACCATGCAGTGGTGGGACGATCTGTGGCTCAACGAGTCGTTCGCGACGTTCGCCTCCGTGTTATGCCAGGCCGAGGCCACCGAGTACACGCAGGCGTGGACGACATTCGCCAACGTCGAGAAGTCGTGGGCCTACCGACAGGATCAGCTGCCGTCGACCCATCCGGTGGCCGCCGACATCCCCGACCTGCACGCAGTCGAGGTGAATTTCGACGGGATCACTTACGCCAAGGGCGCCAGCGTCCTCAAACAGCTTGTTGCCTATGTCGGCCTGGAGGCGTTTCTCGCCGGGCTGCGAGGCTACTTCCGCGATCACGCTTTCGCCAATGCGACATTCGGGGATTTGCTTGGCGCACTGGAGAAATCGTCCGGTCGCGATCTGTCAGGGTGGGGCCGTCAGTGGCTCAAGACCACCGGCCTGAACACGTTGCGGCCGGATTTCGACGTTGACGCCGAGGGCAAGTTCACCCGTTTCGCGATCGATCAGGGTGGCGCCAAGCCTGGCGCGGGTGAGACACGGGTGCATCGGCTGGCGGTCGGAATCTATGACGCCGAAGACGGGGCCGGCTCCGGCAAGTTGGTGCGAGTTCACCGCGAGGAACTCGATGTCGACGGGTCGACCACTGAATTGCCTGAACTGCATGGGGTTTCACGGGGCAAGCTGATCCTCGTCAACGATGACGACCTGACCTATTGCTCACTGCGGCTGGATCCCGAGTCGCTGCAGACGGTGCTAACCCGGATCGCCGACATCGCCGACCCACTCCCCCGCACACTCGCCTGGTCCGCTGCGTGGGAGATGACCCGCGACGCCGAACTGCGCGCCCGCGATTTCGTTGCGCTGGTGATGAGTGGTCTGCACGCCGAGTCTGAGGTGGGCGTGGCGCAGCGCCTGATTCTGCAGGCGCAGACCGCACTGGGCTCTTACGCCGAACCCGGCTGGGCGGCCGGGAACGGCTGGCCGGCCTTTGGCGATGCGCTGCTGGACCTGGCGCGGGAGTCTGCCCCGGGTTCTGACCATCAGCTGGCATTCGTCAATGCCCTGTGCGCATCGGTGCTGTCACCGAACCACGTCGCAGTGCTGTCGACGCTGCTGGACGCCGATGAGCGCTCGCGCGAAGAGCATGACAACGAACCAACAACAGTGAATATGCCAGGGCTGGTGGTCGACACCGATTTGCGCTGGCGGATCGTGACTGCGCTGGCCGCCAACGGAAACCTCGATGCCGACGGCGTGCAGACACCGTTCATCGACGCCGAAGCGAACAATGACCGCACGGCCGCGGGGCGGCGTCAGGCTGCGGCCGCGGCAGCTGCAAGGCCCCAGAAAGCGGTCAAGGAGTCAGCGTGGCAAGAGGTCGTCGAGGACGACACGCTGGCGAACGTCACGGCGCGATCGATCATCGGTGGGTTTGTCCGGCCCGGTCAGAGCCAGCTGCTCGTCCCGTTTCGGGACCGGTATTTCGGTGCGATCCCCGGTGTGTGGGAACGGCGGTCGAGTGAGGTCGCGCAGACGGTCGTCATCGGGCTGTACCCGTCTTGGGACATCGGCCAGAGCGCTCTCGACGCCGCCGGCGAGTTCCTCTCCGACCCCCAGCTGCCACCGGCATTGCACAGGCTGGTACTGGAGGGACGCGCGAGCGTCGAACGTGCGCTGCAGGCGCGGCAGTTCGACGCCGGCTAACAGGTAGCCAGGTCAGCGCGGCGAGACGCCGGCGGAGAGCACCCGCACGCCGCTGATCAACCCGTCGATCAGGTTGCCTTCTTTGAAGGAAGCGGCAGCGGCCGACACCCCGAGCGGGGCGGATTCCTCGACGCCGCGACCCTTGACCTCCGACCCGTACACCACCTCAATGGCCTTCTGGTCAGGCGACACTGCCAGCAGCACCGCGTTGTCGGGTGTCGGGACCTTCGCCAGAAGCTCCCGCGCGGTGGCCGCGGTATCCGCGCCGAGGTCACCGACATAAACCGCGAAACGGGCATGGGCGGTGCGCGAACCGTACTTCAGCGCGTTGTCCAGAACCACCAGATCCTTCATCGGGAAGGGGTAGTGCACCGACAGCTCGCCAGGCTCGGTGACACCCGAGACACGGCCGCTGGCGGTCACGACAGAGCCATAGGGTAGCTCAGCCAATGCGCCCGACCCAACCGTCACAATCTCACCACTTGCCACTTGCGCCACCTCCCACCGTCAGGTGTGATCCGTGGCCGCCGTGACCGTGCTCAGCGGGTTCCGGAGAAGCCCACAGAATCGGATCGTGCGTCCACTTTTTCGACATGTCGTACGTTGCGGGGTGCGGCCCCTTCTTGGTGAAGATGAACAAGGACAAAAACAGCGTGAGCGCCAGCGGAACCAGTAGGAAGCTGGCGTGGGCCAGTGCAGTCGAGTTCACACCGAAACCGTAACCCACGAGCCGGTCAGGCCGCGCCCTCACCCAGATATCGGGCCCAGGCGGGGTCGAGCTCCTTGATGCTGGAAAGCAGCCGCCAGTGCTGTCCCTTGGGCGGCAGCGGCGTGGTGTGCAGCTTCCACCCCAGTTCGGCCAACAACCGGTCGGCTTTGCGGTGGTTGCACGCCGAGCACGCGGCGACGCAGTTCTCCCAAGAGTGGGCGCCGCCACGGCTGCGCGGAACCACGTGGTCGACGGTATCGGCCTTGGCCCCGCAGTAGGCGCACCGGAACCTGTCGCGATGCATCAGCGCTGCTCGGGTCATCGGGATGCGCGCCCGGTAGGGAACCCGGACGAAGGTCCGCAGCCGAATGACCGACGGGACGACGATGGTCCGGCTCGCGGAGTGGACCACCGGCCCCCTCGGGTCGTCGTGCACCACGTCGGCCTTGCCGCACATCAGCATGATCACCGCACGGCGCATCGGCAGCGCCGTGAGAGGTTCGTAAGTCGAGTTGAGCAGAAGTACCCGCCTGCGGCCCCAGATCGATGACTCCTGCGCCGGCGCTGCCAGCGTGTCGACACCCTGCGCAACGCTGTGCAACGCGCGCGTAGCGGTACTCGCTGTCGACCGGGATGAGCCTGCCGCGGACCGGGGGTGCCGGTGGCCGCGACTGTTCCTGCGCTGCGCCATACGTCCTCCGTCCGACAGTCCACCACGGATCACCGCCGATCGCACGGCATTTCTGGTCGTGTTCGCTGGTCAGTCCAATGAACTTCACCTGACTGGCCACACCAGTCGGCCAACCTAGTCGGCCAACCCAGTCGCAGCCCGTGTGTGGGAGCCGCGACGGCGATGGCCCACAATGGGAGCCGATGCACTCGGACACAGATTCAGTCGACAAGCAGCAGTCGTTCTATACGGCAGTGGGTGGTCACGCGACTTTCCGCACGATCGTGGCGCGGTTCTATGCATTGGTGCGCGAGGACGAGATCCTGCGTCCGCTGTATCCCGAGGATGACTTCGAGGCCGCCGAGGAGCGGTTGCGGATGTTCCTCGAGCAGTACTGGGGCGGCCCGCACACCTACTCCGACCAGCGTGGCCACCCGCGACTGCGGATGCGTCACGCGCCGTTTCGAATCGGCTTCCTCGAACGTGACGCGTGGCTGCGCTGCATGCGCACCGCAGTGGCTGAGATCGACTCCGAGACACTCGATGACGCCCACCGACAGCAACTGATCGCCTATCTGGAGATGGCGGCCGAGTCGATGGTGAACGCACCCTTCTGAGCCCGGCCACTGCATTCCCCGCGTGGCATTCCGCGAGCAGGGCTACTCAGCGCTCGGCCCATCAGCGCAGCACTACCGCCGGGTCCCCGCGACGCTGGTAAACGGCACCGAAGCGGGCATCGATGCGCAGCCAGGAAGGCATCGCCCGTACCCGCACGACTTCCTCGCCGGTGGCCGACGCCGGCAAGAAACCCATGGCGGTCAAGGCGAATACGCACCGCATCGGAATGCCGATGCTGTCCCCGCCCGACTTGACCGCGACGACCTCCTGATCCAGCAGTGATGCCGGCGGTCCATGCGCGCTCGAATGATCCTTGGCCAGGCTCAGTCCTTGGGTGGCAAGATCCAGCACTACCCGCGCAGGCACATCGTCGAGGTGGACGAAGCCGGCATCCGGCGGCAGGACACCACGCCAGGCCGAATCCATTCCGAAACCGGGGTTGACGTACCCGTCACTGTCCATGCCCGTCAGCCCAGACAGCAGAATGTCAGCACCCGCGCTGAGATCTGCTGGCCGAACGCGGCCACGGACAACCCTACTTGCCAACACATCGAAACCCGTTGCTACCCAAGCGACGATCATGCCATCCGGACGTTCCCGTAGCCGCACTACGGCCGCCTCGTCCAACCGCTTCGCCCGCTCGGCGAAAACCGACAGATCTTCGCGGTGGGCGTTATCGTCGAGCCAAACACCGCGTTCGGTGCCCGTCATCGCGTCCAGCGTTGGAGATAGTCTCGCTGCCCGCCCGAAAGCCGTTGCAGCCGCTGCTCCTCGATATGGACGGCCGCCAACTGCGTATCGGCGATGACCGCAGGCTTGGAATCCGGCGACGCACCGACAGAACGCACCTCGTAACCCATCGTGAAGTCGACCGCCCTGACCCGCTTCGACCACATCGTGACCTGCAGCGGCGAGTCGACAAGCCTCAGTTGGCTCTTATAGACGATGTTCACCTCGGCGATCAACAACCCGATAGTGGTTATCTCTTCGCCGAAAGGCTCACGTAGAAAAGGGATCCGGGCCTCTTCGAGGATCGTGATCATCGTCGCATGGTTGACATGCTGGTACATGTCGATATCTGACCAGCGCACGTGTACCGGCGCCGTAAACCCATGCTGACTGGTCACGCTGCGCTCTCGATCACCCGGTTGTTCCGGTTCCACTCGTCCTTGTCATGCTGCGGAGCTGGCGGGCCGCCACCGACAGTGTCGCCAGATCGTGCTCACCGGTTCCGTAGAGCGCGGTCAGTGTGCGGCGGGCCCGGCCGACGCGGGAGCTGTTCGTCAGCTCCCACTCGGCGATCTTCTCCTGTCCCGTCTCGTCGGGCTCGCCCACCGCGAGGACGTCGAAGCACAAGGCCCGTAACGACCCGTAGATGTCGTCGCGAATCGCTAAGCGTGCCAAGGAGTGCCAGTGGTCATCGCGCGACAGTCGGGACACCGAAGTGAGCAACCTGTCGGTACCCAGATGGTCCATCAGCGCGAAGTAGGCATCGGCGACCTCCACTGGATCGCGGTCGGCGATGTCGGCGATGTCGATCACGTCGAGCAAGCTGAATTGGTACAGGCTGTTCGCGACCATGTAGGCCAAATCCTGGGACACGCCCCGCGAGCTGAACTCCGCGGCCTCCTTCGCGACAATCGCCTCGTCGGCGCCGCGAAGCCATTCCGACATCCGCGGGGTAAGTGCCGCAACCTTCGCGGCGAATCGGTTGACCTCGGCACCCACTGCGAGCGGTTGTGGCCGGTAGTTCAGCAACCAGCGCGTCGCGCGATCGATGAGCCGCCGCAGGTCGAGGGTCATGCGGTCAGTCACCGCTACCGACACCCCCGCCACCCCGGCAGCACGAATCTCACGCCACACCCGTCCAAATCCGAAGATCGCATCCGCTGCGGCGAAGCTGCGCACTGCGTCTATCGGCGCCACCCCGACGTCCTCGGTGACGCGATATGCAAACGAGATACCTGCGGAGTCGACCAGATCGTTGACCAGCATGGTGGTCACGATCTCCCGACGCAGCTGGTGCGACCGGATGTCGGCGCCGAACTGCTCGCGCAGCGCGGAGGGGAAGTAGGAAGGCAGCCGGGCGGCGAACACTTCCTGGTCGGGCAGATCACCGGCTAGCAGGTCGGCCTTGAGTTCCAGCTTGACGTGGGCCATCAGGGTCGCCAGCTCGGGTGATGTCAGACCTATGCCGGCCTCGCCGCGACGCAGAATCTCCTTCTCCGAAGGCAACGCCTCCAGAGCGCGGTTGAGCCCCCGGTCCTCGACGAAGTCCCTGATCATCCGAGTGTGCACCGGCAACAGGCTGGCGGCGTTGGCGCGGCTGGTGCCCATCAGGTCGTTCTGACTCTCGTTGTCGGCGAGCACGAGTCGGCCGACCTCATCGGTCATCGACAGCAGCAGTTCGGATCGCTCACTGGGCTCCACTTTGCCCGCCGTGACCAGGGAGTCGATAAGGATCTTGATGTTGACCTCGTGATCGGAGCAATCCACTCCCGCAGAGTTGTCCATTGCGTCTGTATTGACACGCCCGCCGACAAGGTCAAACTCGATACGCCCCAGTGATGTCAGGCCCAGGTTTCCGCCCTCGCCGATCACCTTGGCGCGCAACTGGTTTCCATTTACTCGAACCGCGTCGTTGGCCCGGTCCCCGACATCTGCGTCCGACTCAGACTCAGCCTTGACGTAGGTGCCGATGCCACCGTTGAAGAGCAGGTCGGCCGGAGCCTTGAGGATCGCTTTCATCAAAGCCGGCGGGGTCATGCCCGAGACTTCGTCGTCGATACCCAGCGCGACGCGGGCCTCCGAGCTGATCGGGATCGATTTCTGTTCGCGGCTGTAGACCCCACCGCCTGGGCTGATCAGCGAGCGATCGTAGTCCTCCCAGCTGGAACGCGGCAGTTCGAACAAACGCTTGCGCTCCTGCCACGACGTCGCGGCTTCGGGGTTCGGATCGATGAAGATGTGTCGGTGGTCGAAGGCCGCCAGCAGTCGGATGTGCTCAGACAGCAGCATTCCGTTGCCGAACACGTCGCCGCTCATGTCACCCACACCGACGACGGTGAATTCCTCGGACTGGGTGTCCACGCCCATTTCCTGGAAGTGCCGCTTCACCGCCTCCCACGCACCTTTGGCGGTAATGCCCATCGCCTTGTGGTCATATCCGACCGACCCCCCAGAGGCGAAGGCATCGCCCAGCCAGAAGCCGTAGGACTTGGCGACGTCGTTGGCGATATCGGAGAACGTCGCGGTCCCCTTGTCGGCTGCGACCACCAGGTAGGCGTCGTCGCCATCGCGCCGGATCACCTCTGACGGCGTGATGACGGCGCCGCTAACCTTGTCCACGTTATCGGTGATGTCGAGCAGGCCGGCGATGAACAACCGGTAGCAGGCCACCCCCTCTTCCCGTGTCGCATCGCGGTCTGCTGCAGGATCACCGGTCGGTGTCGGCGGCTTCTTGAGCACGAAAC
>CAXMSM010000162.1:0-2649 GCA_964195655.1 uncultured Gammaproteobacteria bacterium
CGGCGACCAGGGCTACGGGGCCGGCCAGGGCGACTACCCCTCGGCGGGCTCGGCAGTCACGTTGCAGCTCGACGACGGCAGCGGGCGCACCTACCAGCTCCGCGAGGGCGCCAACGTAATCGGTCGCGGTCAGGACGCCCAGTTCCGGCTACCTGACACGGGAGTGTCCCGTAGGCACACGGAGATCCGCTGGGACGGTCAGGTCGCGCTATTGTCAGACCTCAACTCCACCAATGGCACGACGGTGAACAACGCTCCGGTAAAGGAGTGGCAGCTGGCCGATGGCGACGTCATCCGGCTCGGACACTCCGAGATCATCGTCCGCGTTCACTGAGGGTCGACCGCTCGGGAGAGCGGTCTGCTGCTTGACCCTCGCGTCGACCGTCATCCAAGTATGGTGACGGTGCCGAAAGGACGGGGACGGAGAGGACGTCAGATGCAGGGGCTGGTTCTGCAGCTGACTCGTGTCGGCTTCTTGCTGCTGCTGTGGTTGTTCATCTGGTCGGTGCTCCGAATCCTGCGCACCGACATCTACGCGCCCACCGGCGCGGTGATGGTGCGGCGCGGGCTGGCACTACGCGGGTCACTACTGCCCAAACGGGGCCGCAGACACATCCCGCGTCAACTGGTGGTCACCGACGGCGCGCTGAAGGGCACCCGCATCCCGCTGGGCACCCAGCCGGTGCTGATCGGCCGCGCCGACGACTCCGCGCTGGTGCTGACCGACGATTACGCTTCGACGCGCCACGCCAGGCTCTCGCCACGAGGTCCGGAATGGTACGTGGAGGACCTAGGATCGACCAACGGTACATACCTCGACAGGGCGAAGGTGACGACGGCGGTACGAGTCCCGATGGGCACACCCGTGCGGGTCGGCAAAACCGTGATTGAGCTACGCCCGTGACGCTGGTTCTTCGGTACGCCGCGCGCAGTGACCGCGGACTGGTGCGCGCCAACAATGAGGATTCGGTCTATGCCGGTGCCCGTTTGCTGGCGCTCGCCGACGGAATGGGTGGCCACGCTGCCGGGGAGGTGGCCTCACAGCTCGTGATCGCCGCCCTGGCCCACCTGGACGACGACGAACCCGGCGGCGATCTGCTCAGCAAGCTCAACGCCGCGGTCCGCGAGGGCAACTCGGCCATCGCCGAACACGTGGACGCCGATCCCGAACTCGACGGCATGGGTACCACGCTGACGGCAATCCTGTTTGCGGGCAATCGACTTGGTCTGGTGCACATCGGCGATTCCCGCGGCTACATGTTGCGCGACGGCGAGCTCACCCAGATCACCAAGGACGACACTTTCGTTCAGACGCTGGTCGACGAGGGTCGCATCACCGCGGAGGAGGCGCACAGCCACCCACAGCGTTCGCTGATCATGCGCGCGCTGACCGGCCACGAGGTGGAACCGACGCTGATCATGCGTGAGGCTCACGCCGGTGACCGGTATCTACTGTGCTCCGACGGCCTCTCCGATCCGGTCAGTCACGAGACCATCCTGGAGGCGATGCAGATCGCCGACGTCGCCGAAAGTGCCGACCGGCTCATTGAGTTGGCCTTGCGCGGCGGCGGACCCGACAACGTCACAGTGGTGGTGGCCGAAGTCGTCGATTACGAATACGGCCAGACCCAGCCCATCCTGGCGGGCGCGGTGTCCGGCGACGACGACCAGAGCGCTCCACCCGACACCGCGGCCGGTCGGGCGTCGGCGTTCAATCCCAAGCGCAACGTCGCCAAACGCGTTGTGCCGCAACCTGAAGAGCCGCCGCCGCGACGCCGGTCCCGGCGCCCCATGTTCATCACCGCCGCAGTGTTGGTTCTGGTGGTGCTGGCAAGCCTGGCCATCGGGCGCGAGATCGTGCGCAACAACTATTACGTGAGCGACCACGACGGCACCGTCTCGATCATGCGGGGTGTTCAAGGCTCCTTTCTCGCAGTCTCGCTGCAGGAGCCCTATCTCCTCGGCTGTTTGAACGCCCGCGACGAACTCTCCCTCATCAGCGCAGACCAGCCCCGGGACAACCTGGGCTGCCGTCTCCTCGCCGTCGGTGACATGCGCCCCTCCGAGCGTGCGCAGGTTATCGCGGGTCTTCCGTCGGGGACGCTCGACGACGCCATCAGCCAGATCGAAGAACTCTCCCGCAGCTCGGTGCTGCCGGTCTGCGCACCGCCTACCCCGACATCCACAACCCCGCCCACACCTTCTGCGACATCGCCGTCGTCCCCACTTCCAACCAACCCAACATCCACCCCCAAATCCACGCCAGGCGCATCCGAAACCACTGGGCCTAGCGGTGATCCGCGTACCACTGCGCCCGCGCCCCCCCGGACTGTCACTAGCTCCCCCACACCCACCCCCTCACCGTCGCAGACCTTGACCGCGCTCACGCCCCCACCACCTGAGCCGGGAACGAACTGCCGGGAAGTGTCGTGACGACACAGCCACAGGCTCCCGTCTCAGTGACGCCTCCCCTGCCGACCCGACGCAACGCCGAGCTGTTTCTTCTCGGCTTCGCCGCGTTGATCACCACCGTGGCGCTGCTGCTCGTCGCGGCGAATCAAGAGCAGGGCCTGCGCTGGGATCTCGCGCAGTACACCGTCGCGTACCTGGCACTGTTCACCGGAGCGCGCAAGGGCGAGCTGCTGCACC
>CAXMSM010000163.1:0-5295 GCA_964195655.1 uncultured Gammaproteobacteria bacterium
TCCTGCTTCGGCCATCGGTCCTCCTTGGTCGGACTGGTCAGGGCGCGACCCAGTATGTCGTATCCGCGACGCGGGCCCGCACCTTTGAGGTCGCGATGTCGACGCAGCTGTGTTGCACCATCGGCGAATAACTTAGCCCCGCGATCCACGTCAGTAGCGTCTCGAAACTAAACATTCGGGACGTATCGCTTTTTGTTTCACGTGATCACTACGGCGAGATCATCGTCGCTCCGTTCGAGTTCGCTCTGACCTAGACCGGCTTCGAGGTGTTGTCCGCGGCGATCAGCCGCGCTCAGCACGAGCGTGACGCCCTGGTCATCCGGGTCGGGGTCGAGGCCGCGGGCCACTATCACCGCACCCTGGTCGCACGGCTGCGAGCGGCCGGCCTGGAGGTCGTCGAACTCAACCCGCGAGCGGTCAAAGATGCGCGCGGACAACAGTTATTGCGCACGTTAAAGAACGATGCCCGCGACTGCGGCGCGATGGCTGAGCTGTTGATCCGCGGCACCGGTCGCCCACCACAATGCCGCGACGAGGCCCTGGCCGCCCAAGCCGCTTGGGTCGCGCACCGACGCCGCAAGGTCGCCGCCCAAGTCACCTTGACCAATCAAATCCACGGACAGCTCGATCTGATCTTCCCGGGGCTCACCGGCTGCTTCGCCCATGGCCTTGAGGCGGCGTCGCTGCGGGTGTTGATCCGCGACCTGCCCGATCCGGACCGGGTCCGACGCCTCGGCGCGGAAGGGGTGCTGCGCTTCGTTCGTCGCCGCGGTGTGCGCATGACCCGACCCCAAGGCCGAGCAGGTCGTGGCGGCAGCCCAGGTCGCTCTTCGATTACCCGCCACCGAACGACGGGCGCCGCTGGTCGTCCTTGCTGCGGACTGGGCCCTCTTCGAGACCATCGACCAACAGATCCACGACGCCACCATCACCCTCTCCGGGCTGCTGGCCACGACGCCCGCCGGTATCCTGCTCGGCGTTCCCGGTGTCGGCGTCCTCACCGCCAGCGCATACGGCGCGGCGATCGGTGACCCGAGCCGCTACCGCGACGCCGCAGCTGCCTACCGCGCCTCCGGGCTGGTCCCGAGTAGTCGTGTCAGTTGTTGTCAGCTCCAGACCTTCGATGATCCGATTTCTGCGTAGCCGGGCCAGGTCCCGCGCGGCGCGCTTCTCCCCGCGGTTCCCAAGGCTGTCATTGTGGACGATCCGAATAGGGGTCGTGTCGGCGAAGAACCCCAGGATGCTTCACAATGCCTGCTATGACGACTGTTGAAACGAGAGATTGGACGCAGCGCCTGTGGCGGGCTGTGCGCAAAGAGGCGTCGCCGAGCGCGGTGGCACCGCGCAACACTTACTCAAATGACGACATCGCGGTGATGCTACGCACCCTCGGGTTAGCAATGCTGGAGGTGGGCCAACCGGTCAACATGGTGAGCGCCAAATTGTTGACCATAGGATCCCGCTACACTACGAGCAGGGTGCGGCTTGCGGTGTTGCCTACGGTGATCATCGTCCAGATCGAAGCCGCCCGGGCCACCGAGGTGGACCAGACCGACCGAGCGACGGTGCGGTTCGATCAGGCCGGCAAGATCGGTGAAATCGTAGACTTGGCCGAGTCCGGTGCGATTACTCCTGACGGCGCGGTCGCCGAGGTATCCGCAGTGCGAGAGCTGCCGCGACGGTTCGGTCCTGCGACAACGATTTTCGGTCATGCAATGGCGACCATCGGTTTCGGGATGATGCTCAATCCCACCTGGGCGGCGCTGCCGGCCTATGCGCTACTGGGCGCAGTTGTCGGTTCGGTGCTCGTGATCGCCCCGCGGTTCCCGGGGCTAGTGACCATCCAGGCGACGGTGTCGGCGTTACTCGTCACGGTGCTGGCAGGCGCGTTCTTGGCCGATGTTGCCGGCGACGGGATGCTCCGTATCATCGCGCCCCCGTTGATCGCGCTGCTTCCCGGCTTCGCGCTCACCACCGGGGCCATCGAGTTGGCCAGCGGTCAGATGATCGCGGGCGCTTCCCGGCTCGTCTACGGCGGGGCGCAGGTGGTGTTGCTGGCCGCTGGGGTGTTTCTCGGCGTCCGGCTTGTCGGTTTGCCGACCTCGAAGCACGAGTCGGCCTTGATGGGCGAGTGGTCTTTATACCTCGCCATCGTAGTATTGGCCGTCGGCATGTATCTGTACTTATCGGCCCCGCGCGGGTCGTTGATCTGGTTGGTTGTCGGGCTCGGCGTAGCGTTGATCACACAAGATCTCAGCAGTGTGTTCTTGGACCAGGCCATGTCCGGGGCGGTAGGCGCCTTCGTTTCGGTCCCGTTTGCGATGTTGGCGTCGGGCTTCAGAGGTGCACCACCGCGTATGGTGATGCTTCTTGCCGTGTTCTGGGGCCTGGTTCCTGGTGCATTGAGCTTCATGAATTTCGCTCAGCGAGCTGCCAGCAATGTCATCGATGTCAACACCTTTCAGGGCACCGGCGCGGCGGTGTTCGGCATCGCGCTGGGAACGCTCATCGGATATAGCGTCTTCCTCATGTTCACCACGACCCGCCACCGAGGTTCAACGGCACTCCAGGCCGCGACAGGCTGAAACAACCCGATCAGCCAGTGTGGCTACTTTCATCGCCGCCGCCTCACGATGCAGGAGTCCGTCCGTGTCAACGATGACAAACCGCCGGTTCGCCCGAGTCGGAGCGTATTGCTGTATCCAATCGATATGAGCAGGCATTCAACACGGGTCGGGACACTACGGCCAACCACTTACAACAAGACCGATAAGTTGTCAGCGCCGGCTTCAGAGCGGCCTACCTGACAACGGCTGACGCCCACGAAACGTGGTCACATAACGTTGACACACAGCGGAGGCGGGGCCGGCTCAGCCCAGCCGTCTCGTGTGCGCTGCAACGGTATCGCGGTAGGTGACACGTCGTCGTCGGCTCCACCGCTGTCACTGAATGCCGCTGACGCAGTTGACATTCGGCTCCTTTGTCTCCACGGGCGCCACCCAGGCGGGTGTAGGTTCTCAAACCTCGTGTCATGCGGCCACGCGTTGACCTGTGATAACGCGGGTTGTCTCATGTGATGTCATCTTTGATCTGTCTCAAATTCGTGTCATTTCTTCAGATCGGGCCGTTGCATGGGTCTTCCGCAGTTCAATACGGGCTATTCCGAGGTCAGCTGAGCAGTCGGCTTAGCGCGTTCGCCGAGGTGACAGCGACACGAACTTAGAGTTCGAATCTGACCGAGGGCACCAGCTCAGGCATCGTCGGGCGATAGGCTCCGGCTGTGACCAAGGTGCGACACCTCTGCGTCCCCGACGTGGCTCTGCGCAGCCGCGTCTGGTCTCCTATCCGGCACCGCGGTGATTGGGTCGACCGTCGGCTGCGGGTGCTCACCCTCGCCAGCTGGATCTCGGCGGCGGCCTGGGCGTCAATCGGTGTTGTTTATCTGGCGTTGGTCGGCACTTGGTGGTGGCTGGGGGCCATCGGCGTGATCTGGGCCGCGGTGTATCTGCTGATTCCGCGGCTGAGTGTGTTCGGTGAGTTGGTCGCACCGCTGACGTTCGTGGTCTTCACCTACGAGTCGATCGGGTTCATCTGTTTCACCTTCGGGACCGGGACGGGGCTGCAGTTCTACTGCCTGGTCGCCGCGGCGGTGGTGGTGTTGGTGTTCGGCATTGAGCGGATCGTGATGGGCGCGATGATTGTTGCCGTCGGCGTGGTGATTACGATCGCTCTGCAGCTGACGGTGCCCGCAAACCGGGGCCTGGTGCCGTCTTGGGCGCTCACTGTCGGGTTCATAACTTCGACGGTCTCGTCCGCGATAATGATCTTCGCCACGATCTGGTACACGCTGCGCGAGATCCAGCTCGCGGAGTCGGCGATGGAGTCCGAGTATGACCGCTCTGAGCAACTGCTGGCCAACATCCTTCCCGAGACCATCGCCGCCCGGCTGAAGGATCCGTCGCACTCCGTCATCGCCGACAAGTACGACGACGCGTCGATACTGTTCGCCGACATCGCCGGCTACACCAAACGTGCCAGCGATACCGCGCCCGCTGAGCTGGTCCGGTTCCTCGATCGCCTGTACACGGATCTGGACGCGCTCGTCGATCGGCACGGGCTGGAGAAGATCAAGACCAGTGGCGATTCCTACATGGTGGTCAGCGGAGTGCCGATCCCTCGCGATGACCACTTAGAGGCGCTGGCGTACCTGGCCCTTGACATGGCCGACGCTGTTGCGGACCTCAAGGACGCCGAAGGTCGCGACGTGCCGATTCGTATCGGCATGGCGGCGGGGCCGGTCGTCGCTGGAGTCGTCGGTTCAAAGAAATTCTTCTATGACGTCTGGGGTGACGCGGTCAACGTCGCGTCCCGCATGGAGACCACCGACATCGAGGGTCGAATTCAGGTGCCCGACAACGTCTATGAACTTCTCAATACAACTTTTGTGCTCGAGGAGCGCGGCCATGTGGACATCAAAGGTAAGGGGCTCATGCGCACCTGGTACCTGGTCGGCCAACGAGCTCACGCTATTGCACCTGCCGGTTCTCCGAATTAAGCGGCGGGCACTCCTTGCTTGTCCTGTTTCTCCAGCAGTCGCGCGTAGCCGGCACCCATTCCCAACAGGATCAACCCGACGACGATGAACACGATGACCCGGAAGATGCCGTCCAACGTGCCCAGGTCGAAGAGGAACAGCTTCGTCATGGCGGCGGCGACTAGACCGAGCCCGCCGCCGATCGGTACCGAGCGGCCGGCGCGGGGCAGGCGCGCGGCGTAACCGAACAGAGCCGCACCCATTCCGATCCAACAGATGGTCGCGGCCATGTGCCCGGCAAAGAAGCCCCGGTCGCCGCTACCGATCAACATGCCCGCCGTGACAGTGAACGAGGTGACGGCATAGACGATCACGACAACGGCGCCGACCCAGACCATGCGCGCCATGCAGGCCCACGACCACACCAACGCCACCACACAGAACGCCAGCAGGATGCTGGACACCAACGTGGAAATACCTGCTGCCGTGGCGATCTCGGTCGGCTCAAGTAGAGAAGCGGGCGGCGAGTAGCTCAGGTGCATGCTGGCGCCGATGATGGCGAACCCGGGGGCCGCCCACCGCGCAATGGTGTCACGGCGCCCGGCCACGGCCACCACGACCGCAATCGCCAGCAGCACCGGTCCTGCGGTCCTGCCGTCAAACGCCACGGTCACGGCAATCAGTGCAGCAACGGCAGACAACGCCGAGAACACCTGCCGCACAGCGCCCGATACGCCTGGAAAGCATTCGCCGGCAAGCAC
>CAXMSM010000164.1:0-5745 GCA_964195655.1 uncultured Gammaproteobacteria bacterium
TCAAACACGCCTGCAATCAGATCCTTCGTATACCCGAAACGGGGCCCTGGGCAGCCGAGCTCGAACCTGACTTGGCTCAATTTCGGGCTTCGGTTCGGGTGTG
Source organism: uncultured Gammaproteobacteria bacterium (assembly GCA_964195655.1). Lineage (GTDB taxonomy): Bacteria > Actinomycetota > Actinomycetes > Mycobacteriales > Mycobacteriaceae > Mycobacterium. Next base: position 104 of record CAXMSM010000164.1, read on the forward strand.
GGGCTGTGAGCTGCAGTTCTGTGTGCGGATTCCGCGGAATTTGAACACTAAAGTCTGGCCGTAGGCTGCCCTGGTGGCCTACGTGCCCACCGTGAAGACGGCGTCCGGAGCGACGGCGGTACAGATCGTGTGGTCCTGGCGCAAGGGGTCGCGCTCGATCGAACACCTCGGCTCAGCCCATGACGAGACCGAACTGGCGGCGCTCAAGACTGCAGCCGCCAACCGGTTGTCGGCCGGGCAGACCGAACTCGACCTCGGGCTTTGCGACGGTGTTCAACCGGGCACCTTGCCGATCACGTCCTCGCAGATGAGCCATCTTTGGGACGCTCTGTGCGCGGCCTACCGAAAGCTTGGTTCCGAATCGGTATCCAAGCGTGACAACGTGTTTCGTGACCTGGTATTGGCAAGGATCGTCGAACCGACCAGCAAGATCGACTCACTGCGGGTGCTCGAAGAGGTGGGAGTCCGCGCAGCGTCCTACGCCACGCTCAAGCGCCGCCTCCCGGGCTACGCCAAGCCTGGATGGCGCCAACGGCTTTCCGACGCGTGCGCCGCGCATGCCCAGCTGGGCCCGGCCTCGTTGGTGCTTTACGATGTCTCGACGCTGTATTTCGAGACCGACAGCGGTGACGGGTTCCGCGAGCCGGGGTTCTCCAAGGAACGCCGGCTATGCCCGCCCAGATCGCCGCAGAATTCGGCGTCACCCGCCCCCACCATCGAACGGCACCTCGGAAAACCAGCCGCAAACGCATAGTTGATTTGATTGCCGCTCATGGCACGCGGTCTTACCGGCACCCTTATCGGCGAGGGTGTCGCTCGCTTGGTCAAGTCGGCTTCGTGCACTGTCGGTCGAGGTCGAGCCAGGCGTCGTCGAGCCAGGTTTTGAACGCGTCTTGGGTGTCGGGGATGTCAGCGCGGCGGACGCGGTGGAGCGTGACGTGGATCGGTGATCGGAACGGTATTTGGTCGGGCGCGCGGCGGATCTCGTTGATGGCTTCCAAGCCGGTGTGGTCGACGAACACGATGTCAGCGTTGGGTGATCCGTCGAGGGTGGCCCAGAGTCCCGCGTGGTGGGGTGGCATAAGCCGTTTGAGTGTCTTGAGCTGGTTCGCACGGTCGGGGTCACGTGCTGCGAGCCTTGCTAGCGCCGCAGTGCGGCGCGCGTCGTTCGCGATGGCGCCCTCGGGGTAGATCACAGCGCCGTCGCGTGGGCCCATGTTCGTCGCCATCGCGCGGAGTGCGTCGAGTTCGGCGTTGGTGGCTTCTCTGTTGCGGGTGACGAAATGGTTGGGTACCCGGTTGCCGACGATGTCGAGGCAGGGATCGAGGAGTAGTTCGCGTTTGAGGACGTAACGGGGTCGCATGTCGTGCTGCGCCAGCAGCCACACTGGCAGCAGCGTGTCGGCGATGCTCGCGTGGCGCGATGCGAGCACGACGGGACCGGGTGTGATTGCGTCGAGGTTGTTCACTTCGAGTTTTACGTTGGCGAATATGCGCATCGTGTCGATGAGGCGCAGGGCCCACCACCGTTGCAGGGCGTAATGCGCGTCGACATCGCCGGCGCGACCCGCGGCCCACAAGGCGGTCGACATGGCGACCCCGAGCGTCTCGAGCCCGGCCCACGCCGCGGCCATCGAAACGGTGCGCAACCGGGGGAATCGACGAGGGTCACGTATGAGGTCGAGGGTGAAGGCCGCTGGTACCCATGCCCATGCACTCGCGGCGAGTGCGCCTGCTGTCAATGCGACTGCCGGGACGGTCAATCCCCGACGCATGGTCGGCGGGCTGTCAATAAGTTTCCGTAACGACAGCTCAGGCACTTGGTTCACTCTTGGGGAGGGAAGTCGGTTCCGGAGGCGGCGACGACCCATTCCCAGAGGCGGGTTCGTTCGGCGGGGGTGTCCGCGACGCGTGTCGCCTTGAGTTTGTGCAGCGAACGCACGCGCCGGTCGAGCCAGAATCGGCCCGTGGCGGCCAGGGGCTGGCCATCGTCGGCCGCGAGCCACACCAACGTGTCCGCACCCTGCTCGGCGGTGCGCAACAACGGACCCATCAAGCGACGAAACATCGGGAGGGAACGTTCGACCCCGGGCGTCAGGGCCCACCCCGGATGCATCCCATGAACCACCAGCGCAGACCGATCGACTCGTTCGGCCATCATCTCGGTGAGCGTTACCTGCGCCCGCTTCGCGCGGGCGTAGGCGACACTGCCGCGGTAGCCGTCAGGGCCGATCGTGAGTCCGTCTACCGAAAGCGGCTCGGAGTACATCCCGCCCGACGATACCCAGAGGATCCGGCCCGGCGCCGCTGCAATAAGCGGCTCGTACAACAGGGCGCTCAACAAGAACGGACCGACCACTTGACTGGCCACTGTCTGCTCTATCCCAGTCGCCGCATAGGTGTGCGTCGGGTCGAGCGCGCCCGCGTTGTGCACGAGCACATCGATCCGGTCATGACGGGCCCGTAAGGTCGCCGCCACGGTTCGTAGACCGTCGAGATCTGCGGTCTCAGCGATAGTCGCTGTCACCGACGCACCCTCGATCTCGCCCCGAAGCCGATCCACGGTCACCGCAGCCTTCTGCGGGTTGCGGGCAACGATCTCGACTGTCGCTCCGGCCGCGAGCCATGCCCGCGTCGCAACAAGGCCCAAACCAGATGTTGCACCCGTGATCACGATTACGCGCCCGCCCAGCCGGTAGGCGTCGGTGCTCGTCCAATGGTCGAGTCGTGAACGTAGGAGCGGACCGATGCGACTGAAGCTCGGCACAACAGCGGCTTCGAGCACGGTATCGGTAACATCGGCGGCCTTCACGATCCCCATTCTCCACAACTTCGCGCGTTCTGTGTTCCACCCCCATCGGCGCGAATGGGTGGTGGAGTCAAGCGTCATCCGCATAGGACCGTTCTCGGCTGAACTGACCAAGCAGTTCATGAGTTGACTCCAAAGGTGTCCTGCGATCAGCGCTTCAGTGAGACCTCAGCCCGCTGCGGCGGTCACCCGGCGCACCCGGGCAGCTAGGGCTAGCGTCTGCAGTGGCCGCCTTGCAATCCAGTACATCCGGCCCAGCAGTCCGCGCGGGTAGAAGATGGCCTGCTGCTCATAGTAGCTTCCGCTGCCCTCGGGAGTCACTCTCATCTCCAGCCAGCTTTCGCCTGCTCCCCGCCGGCGGGCGCGCAGTTTGAGCACCCGGTCAGGTTCGCATTCCTCGACCTGCCAGTGCTTCGGGACGCTGCTCTCGATGGCCTTCCATAGCCGCTGCGGGCTGGCCGAGGTGTGGCAGGAACGTTTGTCGGTGTATGTGACCGCGCCTGCCCACTCGGGGTCGCTTGGCAGCTGTGCGGCAGTGCCAGTGTTCCAGCTGGTCTCGACCTCGCCGCGGGCGACGCGGGCCAGCGCCAGAGACACTGAACGCCGGTAGGGGGTCAGGCCGCCCTCGGGCGGCGGGATGATCGTGTCGATGTCGTGGTCATCCATCACAGCATCGCAGTGCAGCGACTCGACCAACGGACGCGCCAGCCCCGAAGGGATCGGCGTCACCAGACCTACCCACAGCGCGGCGATGCGTGGGGTGAGCACCGGCAACACAAGGATTCGTCGGGGGCGCAGTCCCGCCACTTCGGCGTAGATCTGCATCATGTCGCCGTACTCCAGCACGTCGGGGCCGCCGATGTCCCACGCCCGGGACTCTGGAACCGGGCAGGTCGCCGCAGCCACCAGATAGGGCAAGACGTCGTCGATGGCGATCGGCTGGATTTTGTTGTGCACCCACTTTGGGGTGGTCATCACCGGCAGCCGGTCGGTGAGGTGGCGGATCATCTCGAACGACGCCGACCCGGACCCGACGACCACCCCGGCCTGCAGCACCACGGTCTCGATGCCAGAGGCAATAAGAATCTCACCCACGATGGTGCGCGAAGCCAAATGCGTTGAGAGCCCAGCACCTTCGGGATGCAGGCCACTGAGGTAGACGATGCGACGCACCCCAGCGCGGCGCGCTACGGCCACCAAATTTTGGGCGGCGCGGCGCTCCTCTGTGGCGAAGTCCTTCTCCAAGCCCATTGAGTGCACCAGATAGTAAACGACGTCGACGCCGTCGACGGCGGACTCCAGCGAGGCCTCATTGCTGAGGTCGCCCTGCGTCACCTCGATGTTCTCGCGCCAGGGAACGCCGGCCAGTTTCCCCGGGGTGCGGGCGAGTGCCCGCACCGCGAACCCATGGTCGAGGAGTCTTGGAACCAATCGCCCGCCGATGTAGCCGGTGGCCCCAGTCACCAGACACCGAAGCTGCTCAGCCGTCACCCGCCACCTCCGTTAGTCACCCTACTGGTCCTTGTCCCGTCAAGGTCGGGGGTCCTTGTTTGGTGCGAGCCCATAGCTACTCGGTGTGAGCTTGCGAAAGCCGACCCGCGCCTTGGAGAGCGCCGCTGGCGTCAGACCGAGCAGCATCAAGGGAGGTCGTCTACCTTCGAATCCATGCGACATCGGTTGCCGCGACTGCGATGGCTGAGCCGCGGCCCGGTGGCCGGACCACTGAGCCGACGTCGACAGGGAGATGACATGACCGCAGCCATGCGACGAGGACCGGTCAAGGCGCTGGTGGTCGCGACCTATCTGGCGATGATCACAGTGAACGTACTGGCCAACGCCCTGCCGCTAAACGGCAGGCGCACCGGCGAGGTGTCGGACGCCTACCAGAACCTGTTTACCCCCGCTGGGCTGACGTTCTCGATCTGGAGTGTGATCTACCTGCTGCTGGGCCTGCACGTCCTTTACCAGCTCGGGTTGTTTCGCGGCTCGCAGCCACACGATGAGCGCACCGCGCTGCTGAACCGCATCGGCCTGCTGTTCTCGGTGTCCTCAGCCGCTAACGCCGCGTGGGTGTTCGCCTGGCATTACGAGATGATCCCGCTCTCGGTCGTGCTCATCACGGTGATCCTCGTGTGCCTGATCCTGATCACCAACAGTCTTCGGACCGCGAATCTCACTGCGCGCGAACGATGGTTTGTCGGTGTGCCGTTCAGTGTCTACTTCGGGTGGACGACAGTGGCGACCGTAGCCAACATCACCGTGCTGTTGGTCAGCCTGAACTGGGACGGCTTCGGTTTGGCCGACTCGGCATGGGCCGCGATCATCGTCGTCATTGCGATGGTGATCGGGACTGTCACGACGCTGCGAAACCAGGATGTCGCCTACGGGCTGGTGCTCATCTGGGCATACACCGGTATTCTGATCCGGCAAACATCCGCCGACGGACTGGACGGCCGCTACCCCGTGGTCATCGCGGCCGTCGTCGCGTCGTTGCTTGTCTTCGTCGCCGCCGAGGCCCTAGTTCTGCGGCGGCGTAGGTCTGCAGTACCACAGTGATCCGGTCCGCCGAAAGATTTTGGTCCCGACAACCCATCCGCGACTCGTACCGCTGCGAATAGGAGGTGTATGTGTCCGGTAGGACAGTGACCACACAGTGGCCGTCGCACAGGGGTCGCTGGGGTGAAAGGAAATTCAGGCCACCTCGGTCCATGTGTCGCAGGACTTCTCGCCCTTCGGCCGACGACGCGACCAGCAGGTAGCCGACGCGCTCGGCGACGTGGAGCTGGTGGCGACGGGGTCACCGTATCTAGTCTCACCGGGACGAGTCAGCAAG
>CAXMSM010000165.1:0-7971 GCA_964195655.1 uncultured Gammaproteobacteria bacterium
AGGGTGACGGTGATCGCAGCGGGATTCGACGCGTCGGGCCCCGGGGTCAAGCCGGTGACCGCAGAGTCGATGAAGGCCGCGGCCTCGTCGCAGCCGATCGCGGCAGGCAAGGCCGGTAGGGTGAGCTCCTCGCTGTTCGAGCCGGTCGATGCCGCGAGCGTGCCGGTGCACACCAACGGCGCGACTGTCCGGATCGGCGGTGACGATGGCGGCATCTCCGACGATGACGTCGACGTGCCGCCGTTCATGCGCCACTAACGCGCACTGGGGTTTTACCGTGCCAGATCGCGCGTCCTCCGTCGGCGCCGCGATGTTCCGGGTGCGCCGTGTGACCACCACCCGCGCCGGTGGTGTGTCCAAATCGCCGTTTGCGACCTTTAACCTCGGCGACCATGTGGGCGATGACCCGATGGCCGTCGCCGCGAACCGACGTCGTCTCGCAACCGCGGTCGGGCTGCGAAGGGATCGGGGCCATGGCGACAAAGGCGGCAAGGGCATCGTGTGGATGAATCAAGTGCACGGCGTCCACGTCGAGGTCGTTGACGGCCGCCACGAAACCGTTGACAACACAGATGGTTTGGTCACGAAGGCGCCGCTGTTGGCGCTGGCAGTGGTGACCGCCGACTGCGTGCCGGTGTTGATGGCCGACGCGCGCGCCGGGGTGATTGCCGCTGTTCACGCGGGCCGCGTCGGCGCGCAACGAGGCATCGTCGCTCGCGCACTGGAGACGATGGTGGACGTCGGGGCACAGGTCGAGGACGTCTCGGTTCTTCTCGGGCCAGCGGTGAGCGGAGCCAACTACGAGGTGCCCGCTGAGATGGCCGCCGAAGTCGAACAGTCACTGCCGGGCAGTCGGGCCACCACCCGTCGCGGCACCCCGGGTCTGGATCTGCGCGCCGGAATCGCTGCGCAACTGCGCACCCTGGGTGTCACCGCGATCGACGTCGATCCTCGCTGCACGGTGGCAGACCGCAATCTGTTCAGCCATCGGCGCGATGCACCGACCGGGCGGCTGGCATCGCTGGTCTGGCTGGAGCCCGACCCGTGACACAGGTCCGCGAGCGCGAGCTGAGTGACTCGCTGGCCGCTGTGCGCACGCGACTCGCCCGTGCGGCGAAAGCTGCGGGACGCGATGTCGCCGATATCGAATTGCTCCCGGTCACCAAGTTCTTCCCGGTCAGTGACGTGCTGGTGCTACGCGGTCTGGGATGTTTGGCGTTCGGCGAGTCCCGCGACCAGGAAGGGGCGCAGAAAGCGGCAGAAGTCAGCGCAATCCAAGGCTTCGATTCGCTCCGCTGGCACATGGTGGGCCGCATCCAGCGCAACAAGGCGCAGTCGGTCGCGCGGTGGGCATACGCAGTGCACTCCGTCGACAGCGCCAAGGTGATCACCGCACTGGACCGGGCGGCAGTCGAGGCGCTCGGCGGTGGGCTCCGTGCCGAACCGCTGCGCGTCTACCTGCAGATCAGCCTCGACGGTGACGAGACAAGGGGAGGGGTTGACGTGGCGGCCACCGGCCGCATCGACGAACTGTGCGCTGCGGCCGACGAGGCGCTCGGGCTGCGGTTCGTTGGGCTGATGGCCATCCCGCCGCGGGGAGCGGAGCCTGGTGCAGCATTCGCGCGTTTGCAGGAGGAGCGCGAACGGGTACAGGCCTGTTATCAGCAGCGGCTTGAGCTGTCAGCGGGGATGTCAGGTGACCTCGAGTTGGCGGTCGAACATGGTTCGACGTGTGTGCGTGTCGGTACCGCGCTAATGGGATCGCGACCGCTAACGTCACCCGAAGTAGTCACTCCAGTCACACCTTCATCACAGACACCAGATTCCGCTGAAATTTCGGAAACCTCGAAAACCTCGAACACCTCAGCACCGCGAGAAGGGTCCTCACGATGAGCACACTGCACAAGGTCAAGGCCTACTTCGGTATGGCGCCGATGGATGACTACGAGGATGACTATTACGAGGACGACGAGCGCGGTCCGGTGCGCGGCTACCGCGGTCCCCGCGAGGATCGCTTCGAGGATGACGGATATGCGCGCGGTTACGACGGCCCGGGGCATGACCGCGACGACCGCCGTCGTGACTATGACGAGCCTGCCGCCTACCGGGGCGGTATAGCCGGCGGCTTCGAGGACTCGCGTTTTGAGCCGAGGTCGCGTACTCCACGCGAATTCGACCGCACCCCACCGCGATTCGGCTCCATGCGGGGCTCGACCCGGGGTGCGCTGGCGATGGATCCACGCGGAATGGCCGAACTGTTCGAGGCCGGCAGTCCGCTGGCCAAGATCACTACGCTGCGTCCGAAGGACTACAGCGAGGCGCGCACCATCGGCGAGCGATTCCGTGACGGCACGCCAGTGATCATGGATTTGGTCTCGATGGACAACTCCGATGCCAAGCGGTTGGTCGACTTCGCAGCGGGGCTGGCCTTCGCGCTTCGGGGTTCTTTCGACAAGGTCGCAACCAAGGTCTTCCTGCTGTCGCCGGCGGACGTCGACGTGACCGCTGAGCAGCGTCGTCGCATCGCCGAGGCCGGCTTCCACGCCTATCAGTAATTCGGGCTTCGCCGCAGCAACACCGCACGGGTCCGATTGCGCGGATATTGGCGGGTAGGCTGGCGGTGTCGCGCAAGCGCCGCCGGGTCTGAGCGGCACTCGCCTGTATCGAATGTCAGATATCTGCCTGTAGTGAGGTCGGCTCAGTTGGCGCTCTTTTTCGAGATCCTCGGTTTTGCGCTGTTCTTGTTCTGGCTGCTGCTGATCGCCCGGGTGGTGGTGGAGTTCATCCGCTCATTCAGCCGAGACTGGCATCCCAGGGGAGCGACGGTGGTGGTGCTGGAGATCATCATGACGCTCACCGACCCTCCGGTTAGGCTGCTGCGCCGCATCATTCCGCAGCTCACGATAGGCGCCATCCGGTTCGATCTGTCGATCATGGTGTTGCTACTACTCGCGTTCATCGGCATGCAGCTGGCGTTCGGGGCGGCCGTCGGAGCGTGACTCCCGAGTAGGCCGAATCGGTGTATGCAAGGCCGCTGCGCCCGTTACGAGACGTGTAATAGCTCGTCGGCAATGTCTCGTTATTGTTGAGTTTCGCCCTGAATTGCCGCCTCGCCTGCAACCGCAGGGTCTGGTGTGACAGGATGGGCGCCAGTTACTCTCCACCAAGGCTCTACACTTTGAGATCGTTTGACGGTCCAGACTTCAAGGGGGCAGACGATGCCGCTCACACCCGCCGACGTGCATAACGTCGCGTTCAGTAAGCCACCGATTGGCAAGCGTGGCTACAACGAGGACGAGGTCGACGCATTCCTCGACCTCATCGAGAATGAGCTGTCGCGCCTCATCGAGGAAAACAGCGACCTCCGCCAGCGAGTTGCCGAGCTGGACCAGGAGCGCGCTTCAGGGCTCTCCGGCGGCGCCCGGCCGACGCAGGCGATGCCAGCTTATGAGCCGGAGTAGGAGTCGGAGTCGGAGCCGGAGCCCGCATCCGCACCGCCGGAGCCGGTATACGAGGCACCGCCCGCTCAACCCGCGGTGGCCAGCGAAGATCAGCATCTGCGCGCCGCCAAGGTGCTCGGTCTGGCCCAGGACACCGCCGACCGTCTGACCGGAACCGCCAGAGCAGAGTCCGACAAGCTGCTCTCGGATGCCCGCGCTCAGGCTGATGCGATGGTCACCGAAGCCCGCGAGACTGCAGAGACCACCGTGTCGGAGGCTCGTCAGCGCGCCGACGCCATGCTCGGCGATGCGCAGACCCGCTCTGAAACGCAACTGCGGCAGGCGCAGGAGAAGGCCGACGCACTGCAAGCCGACGCTGAGCGCAAGCACACCGAGATCATGGGCACCATCAACCAGCAGCGCACTGTGCTCGAAGGCCGCCTTGAACAATTGCGAACCTTCGAGCGCGAATACCGCACCCGCTTGAAGACATACCTTGAATCTCAGCTCGAGGAACTGGGTCAGCGCGGTTCCGCCGCGCCCGTCGACTCCGGCGCCAACAACGATGCCGGTTTCAACCAGTCCAACCGGGGTAATAACTAGTCCCGTGCACCTCCCACTCACACCTTGCGGGGCAGACCTATGTTGATCGTTGCGCTTGTCCTTGCAGTCGTCGGCCTCGCGTCACTCGTCACAGCGGTGATCACCAGTAACGAGCTCGTCGCTTGGGTGTGTATCGCCGCGAGTGCCATCGGAGTGCTGCTTCTGATTGTCGATGCATTGCGGAGCCGTTCTAAGCACGACGAGGGCGACGAGTCCACCGCCGAGGCGGGCGAGACCGAAGTCGTCTACGACGAGGACTATCCCGAGGAAGCCCATGTCGTGGCGGACTATGCGGATGCTCCCGCGGGGGATGCCCCGCACGCAGAGCCGGCCGGGGACGACAGCACTAAGAGCTGAGTCGCTACCGTTCACCGGTTTTCGACAGCTGATCCGCCACCCGCGGTAGGAGTGGCGAGCAGGTCTCGCACCTCGTCGTCGCTGACCTGATGGAAGTCCTCGAACGCTTGTCCCACAGCCCGGAAATCGGTGGGCATCGTCGAACACACCACGTCGTCGGCATCCTCGAGTAGCTGCCGGCAGACTGACGCAGGCCCGACCGGCACCCCCACGACGATGTGCGTCGCGCCAGCTTGCCGCACCGAGCGGGCCGCGGCGGTCATGCTGGCCCCGGTGGCGATACCGTCGTCAACCAGCACCACGGTCCGCCCGGCCACGATCAGCGGACCTCGATCGGCACGATATGCCTGTTCGCGCCGGTTAAGCTCCGCGGTCTCGCGGTCGACCGCTTCGCGGATCTGGTCGTCGCCGATGCCCAGACTGCTAACCAGGTCATCGTTGAATACGACACCGCCGCCGGTGGCCACAGCTCCCATCGCCAATTCGGGCCACTGCGGCACGCCCAGCTTGCGCACCAGACACACGTCCAGCGGAGCCTGCAGAAAGGAAGCGACCTCCCAGCCGATCGGCACACCGCCGCGAGCCAGTCCGAGCACCTGGAAGTTGTCCCATCCGTTTCGTTCCAGGGAGCGGGCAAGTTCGGGTGCCAGGACTCGGCCTGCCTCGCGGCGGTCCCGGAACGTTCGCAGGGAATTGCTCATTGTGCAGTCATCGTTCAGTGATCACAGTCTCGTCTTCAGAGCTGGTTTCATCCAGCAACCGCTTTTTCAGCCACCAGCATGCAGCGCCACTATTTCGGCGGCATCGGCGGCGCGTTGTCAGGGGCCATCTCGGCACCGATCTTGCGGAACAGCAGCTCGGCCGCATTGGAATAGTCCCCCCGATCGTCGAATGCCTCGGGGGCGAAAGTGGTCGCGACGGCGATGGCGATCTTCTGGTCAGGCAGGTAGGCCTCGACGGCCGCGTACCCACCGAACATCGGGTTCTGCAGCAGCCAGTCACCCGAGATGACCACGCCGAGCCCGTAGGTATAGCCCTCCGTCATCTCCATACAAGTGTTACAGCCAGGCTGGGCCCGTGTTTTTCCGCGCAGCTCGGTCGACACCATCTGTTCGTATGACTCGGGGCGCAGCAGCTTCCCGGAGCCGATGCCCACCGCGGTCGCCTCAAGGTCGTAGATATTGGAGGTCTGGACCGCGCCGTGGGTGATCGTCCAGGACGGGTTCCAGAAGGTCGACTCTTCGTAGAACGGAGTTTTTGCCGGGATGTGGAGTGCCTGGCGGCGTTCCGAGCTGAACGCATGCAGGACAGGCGAGGGGATCTCGGCGGTCTGAGATGCGACGGTGTTAGTCAGCCCCAGGGGACTAAGAACTTTGTCGGACAACAAATCCGACATCTTCTCGCCGGTGGCCTTCTCAAGGGCCAATCCGAGCAGGATGTAGTTGGTATGTGCGTAGTTCCAGTTCGTCCCGGGCTCGTACAGCAGGGGCTCGGAGGTGGCGTATTGGAGGAGGTCGTCGGTGGTCCACGCCCGGAACGGATCGGCGAAGAGTGCGTCGTTCATCGCGGCGTTGCCAATGACGTAGTCGACGTATCCAGACGTCATCTGGGCGAGCTGTCGCAGCGTGACCTGGTTGGAGTGTGGTACATCGGGCAGCCATGTCGAGAGCTTGTCGTCGAGGCTCAGCTTGCTGTCTTCGGCGAGCTTGAGCAACAGTGTCGAGACATAGGAGATGGCGACCGCGCCGTTGCGGAAGTGCATCGCCGGGGTGGCGGGCACACCGGTCATCGACTCGCCAACGGCTTCGGTGAGCACCTCCTTACCGTCGACCGTCACGCGGACGATCACGGTATTGAGGTGGGATTGAGTTACCGCGTCGCGCACGATGCGCATGACCGCTTCAGCCTTCGCCGAGTCCGTGCCGGGCGGGGGCGGATCGGTACTCACCGAGACTGGCGTGCAGGCGGTCAGCAGTACTAGCGTGCACGCCCCGGCCGCGAGGCGGCGAAAGATGGACATGTTTGGATCTTGACAGACCGCTCAGATTCCGGCAGCGAGATTGTCGCCACCATCACGGCAGGCGCTGCCTTAGTTGTCACCGATGTGCACTGCAGACATACGGGCGCGCCTCGCACGTTCGTCAACGTCCAGTTCTCGCACAACGTCCCGCTGCGCCCGGGGATTGATCTTCATATTTTCGGGTCAGTACGAAGTGGCCGCACCCTCCAAACAAACGACGCCCTCGAGGCGGACATGGTCGCCGAGATGGCCAAGATCGCCGGGCTCTCGCTGCCCCAGGTCGACTTCTCGCTCTTCTCCGTGCCAGCAAGTTGGGTAATGGAGGGCGGCGTGGTCCTACCCGAACCTGGGGAAGAAGCCCAGTGGCTCGAAGAACACCGCCGGGCAGCCGAATAACATCCACAGTCCCGTGCCGGTGGGGCCAATGTGAGGTCCGCACTTGCGAGTCGTTGACCGCGGGTACTGACCTCGTGGGTTGGGTCGGGACTCTTCATGCGCCCGTCATGCGCCCGCAATTTCAAGATATTGCATTGTTTGCCTACATAAATATCGCTGACTTCCCCATTATTGGCGGGCGGCCGCGTCCTAAGCGAATTAGCGCCAGTAATTCGATGTGATCGGAGTTGACACCTTTCATCAATTTGTTCACTACATGGATAAATTAGCGCCTGAAAGTGGTCGCGAGGTGTCGACTGGGGCCGGTTCGGCTTCCTCGCGGGACGCCTAAGCTGTGAGGTCGCTGTGGGTTTCCAGTGTGCGGCCGTCTGCTAAATGAAGGCTGGACAGCCCGGTTGCCGAATAGTTTGACATGTCCATATGTTTGACATGTGTACGTATGGCCGGGGGAGGACTTACTCGCCTGAAATGCGGTCCGCTCTTGATTCTTGGCGAAGCCTGGTGTTGTATTACATTTCATATCGCCGATATTGCGTCGTGATCAGAACGAGATCGGGCGAGGGCCTGTGCGGAATGGGCGCTGATAAGTGGACGGGAGTGCATTGCTGATGAGGTACGGACGGTTTGTGGGTCGGGTCGGCGCGTTGGCGGTGGCGTTGGGGATCGGGATCGTCTTGCCGGTGGAGGCAGGGGCCGATTCGACGGACGGAAGCTCTGCGGACTCGAAAACAAGTTCGACGAATGGCGATTCCAGCGAGCCCACTTCGACTGCGGGGCCGACCGGGGAAGCCGCAGAGTCGGGTGAGGGGTCTACCCCAGACGCTTCGCCTACGCAGGTGCAGAGTGAATCGACCGCCCCCGAGGACACCGCCCCCGAGGACACTGAACTCCAGGCCGAAGTTGAGGCCGAACTCGAAGCCGAACTCGAAGTAGAAGTAGAAGAAGTAGAACTTGAAGAAGTAATCGAAGCCGACGCGGACGTCGAAGATGTGGACGGTGCTGAGGCTGCTGACGAGGCCGTGCTCGATGAGGTAGAAGTCGACGAACCTCCGGTTTCGACCCAGGCTGATGCTGACCGCAGGCGTGATCGGGCGGCGGCGCGGGTCGAATCCCCGCAGCCGATAGCGGCCGAGGTCAGCGCCGACGTCGAGCGGG
>CAXMSM010000166.1:0-2653 GCA_964195655.1 uncultured Gammaproteobacteria bacterium
CGCGACGCGCGTCCTGCTCGCAGACAACCCCGCGGCCGAGGAGGCGGCGCTTCAGGCCCGCGACGGTCCGCTGGTGAAAGCCGAAGCCGACGACATCGAGGCAGTGGCCATCGAGGGAGAAACTTAGGACGATTTTCCGTCGAATGTGCAGAGACGGTCGTCACGCGACCCCATTCACAACCCTGAGTGCACGTTCGCCGTCCGCAGACCCAGCCGGAACAGTTACTTGAGGCGACCCTCACGTCGCAGCAGGTCTTGCGCGCTGACACCGTTACCGCCCCGACGCTGCGGCTCGTCCTCGGCGCGGGTATTGAGTTTGTCGGTCGCCGCGTCGGCGTCTGACTTCCGTTGCTTTGGAATGGCCCGCGTCGCCTCGGCGGAGCCGTCGTCCGGTGTGGGCGGATCAGGTTGCGCCGGGATAGCGGTGGTCGCTTCGCTGCCACCTGAGCTCTGATCGGGCATTGCGCGCGTCGGCTGGGTGGATGGCCGGGGTGGCTGAGACGGGGCGGCTGGCTTGGCCGGGGCGGCCGAAGTGCCGCCGGTGCCGCGCAGATCGCCGAGCCAGGACTCGATCTCACGTTCCTTACGAGGCTGTGCGGGAGGCGTCGACGGACCCGAGGGGCGCGCCGTGCGCTGCGCGGCCGCGGTGGCACTGCTGATCGCGTTCCGTACCGCCTTCTTAGCTATCGACAAGCGGGTGGTCTGCGGCTCCTCTGGTGAGGAATTCTCGGACGTCTCCGGCGCGGCAGGACGTGGTGGCGCGCTGGGTAGGCGCGTCGTTCCCGCCGTAGACGTGTCGTTGTCTCGCGGCGGGGGGCCGGTTCTACCCGCCTCTCCAGGACGCGGGGATCTGCCGCCCGGGGTCGGGTGACCGGGAACGTGCCGTGGCAGCGCCCGTGCGGGCGCCGCGCCCGGTGGGCCGCCGACACCGACCAGGGCTTCCGGGTTGGCGGCCTCTCCGCTGGGCTCCCGCACCGAGGGTCTCTTACGCTCGTCGGGCAGTTCGGTCTCGCCGAGGCCCAGTCGCTCCTGGAGGCGCTTCATCCAGCGTGGCGCCCACCAGCAGTCGTCGCCGAGCAGCTTCATGATCGCCGGCACCAGGAACATGCGGACAATCGTTGCGTCCAGCAACAGCGCGATGAGAAGGCCGAACGCCAGGTACTTCATCATGACCAGGTCGGAGAACACGAACGCGCCCGCGACGACGGCCAGGACCAGTGCGGCACCGGTGATCAGACGTCCGGTGGTGGCCGTACCGATCCGGATCGCCTCGGCAGTCGACATACCGCGCTCACGCGCCTCCACCATCCTGGACACCAGGAACACCTCGTAGTCGGTGGACAGACCCCAGACCACCGCGATGATCAAGCCGATCATCGGGGCCATCAGGGGCTGCGGCGTGTAGTTCATCACGCCCGACCCGTGCCCTTCGACGAACATCCATGTGAGAATGCCCATCGTGGAGCCGAGCGTGAGCGCGCTCATCAACGCGGCCTTGATCGGCAGCACCAGCGATCCGAAGGCCAGGAACATCAGCACCGTTGTCGTGGTGATGAGCAGCAGCACCATCAGCGGCAATTTGTCGTACAGACTGTGGATGCTGTCCTGCTCGAGTGCCGGGGTACCACCCACCGATACCGTGATGTCACGGGGCGGTGAGAGGTCGCGGAGTTCATCGATCTTCTTGGAGGCTTCGTTGCGGACCATCAGGCCGTTCTGGATGACGCGCACCGACGGGTCCTTCGACGCGCCATCGAGGTAGGGCCGTTCCTGCCACATTTTGGCTCGATCGTCTTCGGGTTCGATGAAGCCGGAGATCGACATCGCCTCGTTGCGGATCTCGGCGACCTGCTGATCAGTGACCGGTTCGCCGTCGTCACTTTGGATGACCAGAGTCAGCGGTTCAGTGCGGAATCCGGGGAATGTCTTGTCGAATTCCTCCTGCGCCACCCGCACCGAGTTGTCCGGGGGTAGATACTTTTCGCTGATGCCGCCGAGGGAGAGTTGACCCAGCGGAATGATCAGCAGGATCATCAGCACCAGGATGGGCGCGGCGAAGCCGATCGGCCGCTTCATCACGACGTTGACGAGCTTGCCCCAGAAGCCCTGCTCGACCTCGGCACGGGTCTTGGTCTTCTGCGTCCGGTCGCCCAGCCAGTTCAGCCACCAGTTCATCGGCTTCCAACTGCGGAAGAACGGCACCCGCAGCAGCGTCCGTACACCGAGCGCGTCGACGTTGGGGCCGAGGATGGCCAGCGCGGCGGCAAGCACAGTGATCGAGAGGACAGCCGCCAACATGACCGAGGCGATGATCGCGTAGGTGATCGACTTGAGGAAGCCCTGCGGGAACAGCAGGAGTGGTACCGAGGACGCCACCAGGATCACCGCAGAGAACATGACGGTGCGGCCAGAGGTCATCATCGTCCGACGAACCGCGGCCTGGGTGTCGTAGCCCTCGGCGATCTCCTCGCGGAATCGGCTCACCATGAAGAGCCCGTAGTCGACGGCGATGCCCAGGCCCATGAGCGTCACCACCGGCTGGGCGAAGAAGTGCACCGGGATGAACTCGGCGGCCAGGCGCATGATGCCGAGGGCACCTGCGATTGTCAGGCCGCCGATGAGCCCCGGCAGCGCGGCCGCGACCACGCCGCCG
>CAXMSM010000167.1:0-5377 GCA_964195655.1 uncultured Gammaproteobacteria bacterium
GTCGGCGTCGTTGGCGTGGTCGTCTGGGTCAGTCCCCGCATTGTCTTGCACGCCGACCATGCTAGTACCCGAAGCTGGAAGTAATTCGGCGTGGGTTCAGAGCGGTGCGGACCGGGGTGCCCGCGCCTAACCCAACGCGCACCCCGACCCAGCCGCGGGCTCCCGACGGACAGACAAGGCTCTTCGACGTGTAACCACCAAGCGTTGGCGAAAAAGACGACTATGTAGGGGTGCGGATTAGCGGAAGCCGAGAAACTGACCTGCAGGCCGCCTGGTCGACCTAGCTTCCACCTAAACTGCTCGGGCGGGCAACGCCTCCGCTCTAGCGCAGCCCTGATTCGCGGTGTTGGGCGTCGAGCACCATCTGTTGCTTCACCTTGATGGCATGCCGGTTGATCGCGTCCTACTTCCCACCTTCGGTCAGCGGCGTCGGTGATCACTGGCCGTCGGCGTCGAGACCCTCCAGCGCATATGTAGATCCGTGCAAGGTACGTGCAACTGGGACTGCTGCGATAAGGCTCCAGACCGATTGGAGTCCCGCCATGACCACCACCGATTCCCACCCGACATTGCACCGCCAGCAGGGACCACCGCGTCCTGTTGGGACTCGGTGAACCTGACCGGCGTGATGGGGCGCGCAGCGGAAGGGTCCCGGCACGACACTGCGAGAGTCGGCATCAGCGTCGACGACTGGCAAGACCTCACCGGCACCGTCTCGCGCGCCGACGCTCTCCACGAGCTCGGCTATCCCTTATCCCTTCGACTCGGCCGTTTCAGCTTCGCGACGGTCGGGCCGATCCGCTTGCATGCATCGGTGACTTCTCCTGCCACTCAAGCTTATTCGTAGACACAGCCGTTGACTGCGGCCGGATACCTATGCCCTGTGATGTCAGTCACGGAGCCCTCCTATCAGGACTTCCTCAGCTTCATAACAGGATCCATTACTAAATTCGCAGGTGACGAGGTACGAGGCGACGGTCCTCTCAGGTTTGGGCCACACAGGGTGTCGATAAAGCTATAAGGAGAATTCCGTGAAGTTCGCTGTCAAGTCCGCCCTAGCCGGCGCTGCCATTGTTGTAGCGACAACCTTTGGCGCGCCTTTGGCACACGCCGATGGAGACACGGGTGGCACCACGCACAGCGGCTCCTATGGGTCGAAATCCAATCAGCGTGAAGTCACCAAGCACGAGCCGAGTACTAAAACATCACGCCATTGGGGTCCGTCGCACACATCCAGCCAGTGGGGTCCGTCGCAGTTTGGCGGATGACTTTCTCACATCAGCCCCCCCAAGTGGGGTGTCCCGCCGGGACCGTAGACCTCCGCGCGGACGTGCTGAGTGGAGGCGGTCGGGTCACCCCCCGATAATCTGACCACCTCCTCAAGTACGCCGAAATCGCAATCGCGGAGCAATAAGCAAAGGCTGCAAGTGGCGGTGTCTTTTCATGTGCGTCCATGGGCCTGATAGAGCGCGCGCTCAAAACCTAGGAGCCTGCGGCCGCAAGCGCTGATCACTCGCTAATATTCCCCCGTGACTAACTATGCGGTGCTGGCGGGGATCTTCGCGGCCCTGCTCGGTTCGCTGTGGCTAGCTCGGGGCCAGCTGGGCTCTGGCCTGGTGAAGTGCGGAATTTGCGGTCATCGGCAGAGACTGTTGACATGCCGAAAGAGGACGTTCACCTGCAGACGATGTAAGAAAACGCTGCCACGTCGGCTGGCGTACCGGACAGACGGCTAGAGGGACATGACTGCAATTCACTTTATCGCGACGGCCTTCACCACTGCGCGTGGGACGGGTAGGCGATGATCACCAAAAGGGTGGCCGTGCCGGCACTGGTCGCCACCATCACATTGGCGCTGGCCGGATGCACGGAATCGACCGCGCAACCCACCACAGCGAGTACATCCGACACTGCCAGCGCTCTCCTGCCGGTCCAGCCGCCGCCGGCACCGTCCCCCCCGACGCCACCGGAACTACCCCAATCGGCACAGCCACGACTGGCCGCCGACCCCGCACAGTTGGGCGACGAACTGGTCACTGACGAGCAGGCGCTGCGCGACGGGGCATCGTCAGAAGCTGTCATGGTGGCGGCGGCCCGCCGTCAGCAGGTCGCCTACCGCGCAATCGGACGGAACCCCGAATGGGACTCGATCATACGTCCGCGAATCCCGCCGTCGCTCCTTGCGAATTACGACCGCAACGTCGAGGCCCGCCGGCAGCTAGCGGGGATGCACACCGGCGGACAACCCACCTTGCCCGCCTGGCGGATCAACCCGCCGACTCCCGCCAGCGAGCTCCTTGACTACTACCGACAGGCCGAGTCGGCGACCGGCGTCGGCTGGAACTACCTGGCGGCGATCAATCTGATCGAGACGGCGTTCGGCCGTATCGAGGGAGTGAGCACGGCAGGGGCGCAGGGCCCCATGCAGTTCATGCCAGCTACGTTTGCCGCCTTCGGCGAGGGCGGCGATATTCTCTCGCCGCACGACAGCATCATGGCGGCGGGCCGCTACCTGGCGGCAAACGGCTTCCAGGGAGACCCGGACCACGCCCTCTACCGGTACAACAACTCGAACCGATACGTCCGGGCGGTCCATGACTATGCCGCGGTGATCGCCGCTGATCCCGCTGCGTTCACCGCTTACCACCTGTGGGACGTGTATTACAGGACGACTGCCGGTGACGTCGTCCTCCCGATTGGCTACGTGGAGACCTCGCGGATCCCTGTTGAGGAATACCTGGCCTCCAACCCACAGTGATCACCCCTCGACAATCAGCTAGAATTTACGATGGCGAATTGCCTTGTTTAACAACAAGTTACGTGACTATCCGACTCAATGTTAACCCCGGCCTCAATGTTAACCCCGGCGCAACCCGGATACGGGTAGTCACGCGTAGACCTCACCGCCGCGGGACAGCGGAGCGACATAGACGCGGGCACCGTTGCGCGGAACGATGACCGGTGCGGCATGGCTCGCCGCCGACTCCTGCCGTCGGCTGAAGGGATGCAGCTGCGCCTCGCCGAGCATGGTGTGCAGAATCGTGGTGAGCTCACACATTGAGAAACTGGCCCCGATGCATCGCTTTAGCCCTCCCCCGAAAGGTACCCAGCCGTACGGACTGGGTCGGGCGCCGAGGAAGCGGTCAGGGTCAAACTTGTCCGGATCGGGATAGGTCCGCCGGTCCCGATTGATGATATCGAGCAGCAGCACGATCCGCGTCCCGGGAGCCAGGGTGTAGTCACCCAGACGGTACTGTCCAGCGGTCATCCGGCCGGTGATCGGCGCCACCGGATGCAGACGCAACGTTTCGTTGATCACCGCCTCGGTGTAGTCGGTGCGGCCCGTGCCCACCTCGGCGCGCACACGGTCCTGCACCTGCGGACGGTGCGCCAGCAAGTCCACCAACCACGCCAAGGTGGTGGCCGTGGTTTCGTGTCCGGCGAGCATCAGCGTGACGATGTCGGCCCGGATCTCTCTGTCCGACAGCTGTTCTCCGTCTTCGGAACGCGCATCGACCAACATGCTCAGGATATCGGCGGGTCGGCGACGCATCGCGTCCGACCGTCGCTGCGCGATCAACGGCATGACCAGGTCGTCGATTTTGCGATTGATGTCGGCGAGGGTTCCCCATGACCTCAGCGCGCCCAGACGTCGCGCCGCGTATCGGATCGGCGTCTCGGTCGACAGCGCCAACTCAAGCAATTCGGCGAACGGCCCTCCCAGCCGGGAGATCTCGGCAGCTTCGTGCACCCCGAAGATCACCTGCACGATGACGTCGAGCGTCAGATCGCGTCCTGCGTCGAGCATGCGTACCGGAGACTCGGTCGGCCATGTCGCCATCGCGGCGCGGGTAGCGGATTCGATCGCCGGGACGTACCCGCGCAGTGCGTCGCCGTGCAGAGGCGGGGTCAGCAATTTGCGTCGACGCAGGTGCTGAGGCTCCTCCAGCACGAACATCGACCGACGACCGTAGATCGCGGCTGCCGGTCCGACCCCTTCGCCGCCCAGCAGCACATCAGGTTTGGCCGTGAACACCTGCTTGGCCAAGGCCGGATCCGCGACCGCCACGACGCGGCCGTAGCCGAGGATGGGAAGCGCGACCACCGGTCCGTATCTCTTGACCAGCCGGCGCATTAGGGGTTGTCCGCCGATGCCGTACGCCGCGGCGTACAGGCCGCCGAACAACGGAGACATCAACGGTGGAGCCGGCAAACTCGGGGCACGCATAACAGACACGATGACATGCTGGCGGGGCTGCCGGGTGATTATTGCCGCCAACCTGACTGGGCGCGATCGCCCACAGCATCAGCGCGAGGTGACCGTAAAACGTTGACATCACAGCTCGTGGCTGGTTGTCTACGGTCGATGAGCGACGCCGCCCGCGAGATCGAGAACCTGCTGTACCGGTACGCGGAGCGGATCGATGCAGGCGATCTGGACGGTGTGGCCGCGCTGTTCGCCCACGGCCGGATCTGCGGCGTGGAGGACGGCCCGCCCGAGACGGTCTTCGAAGGCACGACCCGGGTGCGGCAGATGTATGAAATGACCACGCGACTGCACGACGACGGCACTCCCAAAACCAAACACTTCACCACCAACGTGCAGCTTCGTGTCGACGAGGAAGCCGGATCCGCGCAGAGCAGCGCCTACTACAGCGTCACCCAGGCAACACCGGACCTGCCGCTGCAGATCATCGTGACCGGCCGATACCGCGACACTTTCCACCGCATCGACGACGCCTGGTGGTTCGACACCAGAATCATGTTCGTCGACCAGGTCGGCGACACCAGCCATCACCTGATGTTCTGACCGCAGTCATGCGGCCCTTCGACCCCACATCGGAGTGCTTCCTGCCACGTTCGACCAACCGGGTGGTTACTGTGCAGGGAGATCCATCGACGGACCCAGGAGGCCGCCATGCAGTTGGCGCTGACACCCGAGGAAGCCGCCTTTGGCGACGAGCTTCGCACCTTCTACCGCACCGAGATCCCGGCGGAGATCCGCGAACGCACCCGGGTCGGCGCCGAAGCCAACCGCGACGACATTGTCACCACCCAGAAGATCCTCAATGACCACGGGCTCGCGGTGCCCAACTGGCCGGCCGAATGGGGCGGCAAAGACTGGACACCGACCCAACTGCAGATCTGGCTGGATGAGATGCAGCTGGCCAGCGTGCCGGAACCGCTGACGTTCAACACCAACATGGTCGGCCCGGTGATCGCCGAGTTCGGCTCCCAGGCAATCAAGGAACGCTTCCTGCCGGCGACCGCAGCGCTGGACATCTGGTGGTGCCAGGGCTTCTCCGAACCCGAAGCCGGCTCGGACCTCGCGTCGCTGCGGATGACAGCGCTGCGAGACGGCGACACCTACCTGGTC